>CAMFIY010000153.1 GCA_945952575.1 uncultured Leucobacter sp. | reverse complement strand
CCGTGCGCCAGGGGGTGCCGGGCCCCGGGTCGCTGCGCCACCGCCGGGCGCGCCCGGGTCGGCTCGACGCTCACGAGCGTCACGACCTCGGCTTCGTCGGCGATGTCGAGGACGGCGATGAACGCCGTCATCCCGATGGCGTTCGCGAGCCCGGTCAGCTCGGGCAGTGCGGCGGTCTGCAGAGCGGGGGAGACGCCGCGGGCCAGCGCCGCGATCCGCGGTCCGAGCCGGATCAGCCCCGCGTCGTCGCGCACGACGTAGCGGTGCTCCTCGAGCGTGCGCAGCAGCCGATAGGCGTTGGATCGGTGCACCCCGAGCCGAGCGGCCAGTTCGGCGATGGAGATCGGGCCATCGGCCTCCGCGAGAACATCGAGGGCGAGCAGTCCGCGCGAGAGGGTCTGCGATCCCGCAGTCGATGCTTGCCGGGGTGAGTGATCCTGCATACAATCATTGTGCAGTATTCAAACGAGATGTTCAATTATTGAACAAATGAATGCGTTCACGATCGTGCGAGACCCGGGTGCCGGGGCATCGCACATCGAGGATCGCAGCGCCGCAGGGCACAGTGCAGTGAGTAAGGAGAAGCCGTGCAGTTCCACCACCACGGATACGTCTCGACCGATCCCCGGGTGCTGCCCGCGGCCGGAACGGGACTCGATCGTCCGGACGCGCTCCCCGAGCAGATGGACGTCCTCATCGTCGGATCCGGGCCGGCCGGCATCGTCACTCACGCCCAGCTCGCGCAGTTCCCCGGCGTCGTCACGCGCATCGTCGAGCGTCGCGACGGCCGCCTCGTGCTCGGTCAGGCCGACGGCATCCAGGCGCGCAGCGTCGAGACCTTCCAGGCCTTCGGCTTCGCGCCCCAGATCGTCCAGGAGGCCTACCAGATCACGGAGACCGACTTCTGGACCCCGGATCCGCGGGACCCGAAGCGGATCGTCCGCAGCTCCGTCACTCCCGACGACCCGCAGGGGATCAGCGAGTTCCCCCATCTGATCGTGAACCAGGCCCGGGTGATCGACTACTTCGCCGAATACGCGCGCCGCGCTCCGGCCCGCGGCGACGTCGACTACGGCTACGAGTTCGTCGACCTCGAGCGAGTGGACGGCGATGAGTACCCGGTGCACGTCACCCTGCGCCGCGTCACCGGTCATACCGGCGCCGGCATCAACGCGGCCGGTCCGGCAGAGAGCACGGCGGCCGACGCCGAGACCGTCGTCGTCCGCGCGCAGTACGTGGTCGGCGCCGACGGCGCGCGTTCCTCGGTCCGTCGCTCGATCGGCGGATCGCTCACCGGTTCCGCCTCGCTGCACGCCTGGGGCGTGATGGACGTGCTCGCCGCCACCGACTTCCCCGACTTCCGGAAGAAGTGCATCATCCACTCCGAGGCGGGCAGCATCCTGCACATCCCCCGCGAGGGGAACCACCTCGCCCGCATCTACGTCGACCTCGGCGAGACCGACGAGCAGGACGGGGGGAGGGTGCGGGACACCCCGCTCGAGGAGGTCATCGCTCGGGCCAACGCGATCCTGCATCCCTACGCGCTCGACGTGCGCGACGTGCCCTGGCACAGCGTCTACGAGGTCGCGCATCGCATGACCGACCGCTTCGACGACGCGCACGCTTGGGGAGAGCCGCGGGATCCGCGCGTGTTCCTGATGGGCGACGCCTGCCACACGCACAGCGCCAAGGCCGGGCAGGGCATGAACGTGTCGATGCAGGACGGCTGGAATCTCGGCTGGAAGCTCGGCTACGTGCTCGAGGGCCGCAGTTCCGAGGCGCTGCTGGAGACCTACTCGGACGAGCGCTGGGTCACCTCGAAGAACCTGATCGACTTCGACCGGGAGTGGTCGACGCTCATGGCCAAGAAGCCGGAGGAATTCGATTCGCCCTCGGAGCTGGAGGACTTCTACGTGCGCACCGCCGAGTTCCCGGCGGGCTTCATGACGCAGTACGCGCACCCGCTGCTCACCGCGGGGGCCGAGCACCAGGATCTCGCGACGGGCTTCACCCTCGGCAAACGCTTCAAGTCGGTCATGACCACCCGTGTCGCCGACGCCGTGCCGATCCATCTCGGACACCATCACCGTGCCGACGGGCGCTACCGCGTCTACGCCTTCGCCGACCGCGATGCGAGCGCGCTCGCCGCCTGGGCAGAGTGGATGACCGTGGACCCCGCCTCGCCGATCCTGCGCTTCACCCCGGCCGGCGCCGACCTCGACAGCGTCTTCGACGTGAAGGCCGTGTATCAGCAGTCCCACGACGAGGTGGACATCGCCGCCGCGCCGAAGCTGTTCCTGCCGGCTTCCGGCCCGTTCGGGCTGACCGACTACGAGAAGATCTACGCCGCGCGGGCGGCGGGCGCGGCGCTGACGTCGACCGGCGGATCGGTGCATCACGCGGCCGCCGACGACATCTTCGCTGAGCGCGGGATCAGTCGCGACGGCGCGGTCGTCGTCGTGCGACCGGATCAGTACGTGGCCGGGGTCTTCCCGCTCGATGCGGGGCCTGCGGGCGCCGGGGCGCTCGCCGAGTTCCTGGGCCGGGCGTTCCTCGACCGCTGAGCGATCGGGTTCAGCCGCGCTTCGCCGCCGCCTTCATCGCGCGCTTGTGCTCGCGCACGAGGGCGAGCGTCTCGGGAGAGGTGATGTCGGCCACGCTGCGGAACGACCCCTCCTCTCCGTAGGGGGCCGACGCCTCGCGCCAGCCCGGGCCCGTGAATCCGCACTGCTTGCCCAGCAGCGCGAGGAAGATCTTCGCCTTCTGCTCGCCGAAGCCGGGCAGCCCCTTGAGCCGGCGCAGCACGGCCGGCCCGTCCGGTTCGCCCTCCGTCCACAGCGCCGCGGCCTGACCGCCCCAATCGGCGAGGAGCGTCTGGCAGAGCGTCTGCACGCGGGCGGCCATCGATCCGGGGAAGCGGTGCACCGCGGGCGTCTGCTTGAAGAGCTCGGCGAAGGCCTCCGGATCGGCCTCGGCGATGCTGCGCGCGTCGAAGGATCCGAGTCGCCGGGAGATCTTGAGCGGGCCGGCGAAGGCGATCTCCATGGCCACCTGCTGGTCCAGCAGCATGCCGATCAGCAGGGCCAGCGGATCGCGGCTCAGCAGTTCGTCGGCCGCCGGGTCGTCGGTGAGGTGGATCGTCATGCCCCCAGTCTCGCACCGCACCCGCCGAATCGCACGGATCTGTCGAATCGCACGGATCTGTCGAATCGCACGGATCTGTCGAATCGCACGGATCTGTCGAATCGCACGGATCCGCAGAATCGCACGGATCCGAGCGATCCGGGGAACCGGCCCGCCCCGAACCGGCCGCGATTCACCTCCCCGAAACCCACCGGGACTAGGCTCGGAGTCGGAAAGGCCTGCGAGGTGATCGACCACTACGACGCGTATCTCTTCGACCTCGACGGTGTGCTCACGCCCACGGTCGAGTTGCACCGCCGCGCCTGGCAGGAGACCTTCGACGAGCTCTTCGCCCGCCTCGGCGAGGCCCCCTATCGCGAGGCCGACTACTTCGAGCACCTCGATGGCAGGCCGCGCTTCGCGGGGGTCGCGGTGCTGCTCGAGGCGCGCGGGATCGACCTGCCCGAGGGTGAGAACGGGGACGACGGCTTCGCCTCGATCCGCGGCATCGGCAATCGCAAGAACCGGGCCTTCAGCGAGATACTCGCGCGCGACGGGATCGAGCCGTACCCGGGATCCCTGCGCCTCCTCGACCGTCTCGCCGTGCTCCGCAAGCCGCTCGCCGTCGTGTCGAGCTCGCGCAACGCCGAGACGGTGCTGGCCGCGGCCCGGATCCGCGAGCGCTTCGCCGCGGTGGTCGACGGTGAGGTCGCCGCTCGAGAGGGGCTGCCGGGCAAGCCGGCGCCCGACACGTTCCTGCGCGCTGCCGAGCTGCTCGGCGTCGCCCCGCTCCGCTCCGCCGCATTCGAGGATGCGGGATCCGGCGTCGCGGCCGCGCGGGCAGGCGGCTTCGGGCTCGTCGTCGGCGTCGACCGCGGCGCGGGCGCGGAGGCGCTCGCCGATGCGGGCGCGCACATCGTGGTGCCCGACCTCGAGGAACTGGTGCCGTGAACGCCGACGCGACCGGCACCGCTGCCTTCGACGCGGGCGTGAGCGAGTTCCGCCGCGACTTCGGCGACGATCCCTGGCGGCTCGTGGTGCGCGGCATCGACCCGGCGTTCGCGGCTCAGGATGAGACGCTCTTCTCCCTCGGCAACGGCTATCTCGGCCTCCGCGGCAACCACGAGGAGGGACTGCCGCTCGGCAGCCACGGCACGTTCGTCAACGGACTGCACGAGACCTGGCGGATCCGGCACGCCGAGAACGCCTACGGCTTCGCCGAGCACGGCCAGACCATCGTGAACGCGCCGGACGCGAAGACGATCCGCATCTACGTCGACGACGAGCGGCTGAACCTCGAGTCCTCCGAGATCCTCGACGCGCGGCGGATCCTCGATCTGCGCGCCGGCACCCTGACCCGTTCACTGCTGTGGCTCACGCCGACCGGCAAGCGCGTGCGGGTGGAGACGCGGCGCATGGTCTCCTTCGCCTCGCGGCACCTCGCGACCACCGAGATGCGGATCACGGTGCTCGACGCGGATGCCGAGCTCACGGTGAGCAGCCTGCTGATCAATCGGCAGGATCTCGGCCGGATCAACACCGAGCAGGCGGGCTCGGGGCCGGGCGGCACCGATCAGGCGCCGGGTGCCTTCGACCCGCGCAAGAGCGAGGAGCTGAGCGGACGCATCCTCGATCCCGGTCCGTCGCTGCACGTCGACGGCGACCGCGATGCGCCGGGAACGATCGTCGGCAGCCGCAGCGTCCTCAGCTATCGGGTGCGCGATTCGCGGGTGGCGCTCGGGATAGGGATCGAGCACCGCTTCGAGGGCGACGGCGAGTGGCGGGCGAGGATCGAGGCGGGCGAGGATCGGGTGCGTCACGTGTTCCACGGCACGGCGCGCGCGGGGCGCAGGGTGAAGCTCATCAAGACCGCGGCGTATCACAGCTCGGTGACCGCCGCCCTTTCGGAGATGGTGGACCGCTGCGTGCACTCCCTCGAGAGCGCGGCCGCGGAGCCGGGCGAGGAGCGCTGGGAGAAGCAGCGCGAGTTCCTCGCCGGATTCTGGCACCGCAGCGACGTGCGCGTCGACGCCGAACCGGGCGTGCAGCAGGCCATCCGCTGGAACCTGTTCCAGGTGGCGCAGGCCTCCGCAAGAGCCGACGGGCGCGGCATCTCGGCGAAGGGGCTCACCGGCTCGGGCTACAGCGGCCACTACTTCTGGGACTCGGAGGTGTACGTCCTGCCGTTCCTGAGCTACACCAGCCCGATCTGGGCGCGGAACGCGCTGCGTTCCCGGGTCAGGATGCTGCCGCGGGCCCGGCGCCGCGCGGTGATGCTGAACGAGGAGGGTGCGCTCTTCCCATGGCGCACCATCAACGGCGAGGAGGCGAGCGCGTACTACGCCGCGGGCACTGCGCAGTATCACATCAACGCCGACATCGTCTTCGCGATGGCCCGTTACGTGGCCGCGACCGGCGACCTCGAGTTCATCGTGCACGGCGGATCCGATGTGGTCGTCGAAACGGCCAGACTCTGGGCCAGTCTCGGGTTCTGGCGAGCGGATGCGGACGGCACCCGGCGCTTCCACATCCACGGCGTGACCGGCCCCGACGAGTACACGACCGTCGTCAACGACAACCTGTTCACGAACGTGATGGCCCGCTTCAACCTGCGTTTCGCGGCCGAGGTCGTGCGACGGCTCGCGGCCGAGGCCCCGACCGAGTACGCCGAGCTGGTGGAGCGGCTGCGTCTCGACCCGGCCGAGGTCGGGCAGTGGGAGGGCGCCGCCGGCGGCATGGCGGTGCCGTACTCGGAGACCAGGGGCATCCACCCGCAGGATGCGCACTTCCTCGACCAGGAGGTCTGGGATCTCGCGGCGACGCCGCCCGAGCAGAAGCCGCTCCTGCTGCACTTCCATCCGCTCGTCATCTATCGCTTCCAGGTGCTGAAGCAGGCCGACGTGGTGCTCGCGCTGCTGCTCGCCAGCGACGAGTTCGGCCAGGACGAGAAGCGGCGGGACTTCGAGTACTACGATGCGCTGACCACGGGGGATTCGACGCTCTCGGCGGTGGTCCAGTCGATCATCGCGGCCGAGGTCGGCTACCGCGAGCTGGCCTATCGGTACTTCGATCATGCGCTGCGGGTGGATCTCGACGATCTGCACCAGAACTCCGGCGACGGCGTGCACATCGCCTCGGCCGGCGGCGTGTGGATGATGCTCGTGCAGGGGTTCGCGGGGATGCGGGACGCCGGGCGCCGGCTGAGCTTCGACCCTCGGCTGCCCGAGCATTGGGGTTCGATCGAGTTCGCGCTCGAGTGGCGCGGGAGTCGGATCGCCGTCGCCGTGACGACGGGCAGCATCCGCTTCGAGATCGTCGAGGCTTCGCCGCGCGGCGTAGAGGCGGAAGCGGAATCAGAATCCTGGACCGGCACGGGCGAGGCGGCGGGCGGATCCGGCGCCGTCGTGATCTCGGTGCGCGGCGTGGAGTATCGTGTCGCGCCGGGCGAGCCGTGCGAGGTCCGGCTCGCGGATCAGGGGGCGGATCTCGGCACGTTCCGCGGGCTCTCTGCCGGCACGCTGCCGCGCGAGGGCGATACGGGAGTGGTGCCGGATCTGCTGCCGGAGGTGCCCGTCGTC
>CAMFIY010000152.1 GCA_945952575.1 uncultured Leucobacter sp. | reverse complement strand
GGCCAGATCCTCCCCGACGTGCAGCGCGGCGAGCAGCTCGGCGTAGGCGCGGGCGATCTGCGGATCCGGGTCGCCGACGAAGCCGGTCCGCGCGATGTCCGAGGCATAGCCCCCGACGCCGTAGCAGCCGACGTCGAACATGAACGCGTCGCCGTCGACGAGTTCGGCGCCGTAGGGGTACCAGTCCCCGCTCGGCTTGCGCACGTTGCACACCGCGTGCGAGAAGAACTCGATGCCGTCGCCGAACTGCCGGGCGACCGCGGCCGCCAGGAAGTCGTAGTCGCGCACGCCGGCCCGGCCGGCGTCGAGTGCCGCGGTGACGGCCCGCGAGTTGCAGCGGCTCGCGGCCTCGAGCAGCACGACCTCCTCGGGCAGCTTCTCTCGGCGCAGGGCGAGCATGGCCGCCTGCACCGGGACGAACGCCGTGTCCGGCAGCAGCTCGCCGAGCGCGCCGAGCACCTCTCCCGGAAGCCCCTCGACGCCGACCCGGTGCGGCCGTCCTGCGCGGCCCAGCGACGCGGCGAGGCCCTGAGCCCAGGTGCGGGGGTGCAGCGCTGCGGGCGCCCAGGCCGGCGCCGGTCGGACCGCCGCAACGCCCGAGCCCGGATACGGATCCTCGATCGAATCATCCGACCACGGCACGAAGAGCTCGGAAGCCCCGTCCCCGTCGATGACGAGCGCGTGCCAATCGTCGCTTTCGGGAGTCAGGCGGGTGCGCAAGTCGCAGACGTAGCGAATCGCGTCGCCGCTGCTCAGGATCAGATGGTCGAGCTCCTCCGCACGCATCCATTCCTGGGTGCGCCGCCAACGCTGCGCGCGGAGCGCGGCCAGGTCGACCTCGGGCCATTCCATCTGCTCGATCCTCGACCCGCTCATGCATCCGCCCCCTGCTGCGCAGCCGACCGGTCCGGGCCGGCCGCGCCGTCATCGGTCCCGGCGGGCAGCGTGCCGAAGCGCCAGGTCTTCTGCACGCCCAGCATCACGAGCCAGCCCACGACCAGCAGAGCCGCCTGCACGAGCACGACCGCCCACTGCATCGACCACTCCGGCCCGGCGATCTCCTCGCGCGGCCAGGCGATGTTCACGGTCTCGAAGGCGGCCCAGAGCGTCGCGACGACGAGGACGGGCACGGACCACCGTCCCATGCTGAAGCTGCCCGGCCGCCAGCTGCGTCGCAGCCGCGCGATGACGAAGCCGATCAGGACCAGGAAGAAGGTGAAGTACCAGCCGCCGATCGTGTAGCTGACCAGCACGTTGTAGATGTTGGATCCGTTCAGCAGTATCAGCACGATCACGACGGGCAGGGTGATCAGGATCGCGTTGAGCGGCACCGCCTCGCGCCGGGAGAGCTTCGAGAGCCACGCGGAGCCGGGGAGGGCGCGATCCCGGGCGAACGCGTAGATGATGCGCGAGGTGCCGGTCTGCAGCCCGAGGCAGCAGGCGGTGAAGCCCACCGCGAAGATGATGCTCGCCGTGCTCGTGAGCACCGGGGCGAGATGGCTGGAGAGCGTGGCGTCGATCGGATCGCCGACCTCGCCGGCGATCACCGCGTCGAGGTTCGGGATCGCGAGGATGAAGCTGAGCGAGGAGAAGAGGACGATGATCCCGATCCCGATCAGCGAGTAACGCAGGGCCTTCGGCACGTTGCGCGCGGGATCCTGGACCTCTTCGGCGACCGATCCTGAGCTCTCGAACCCGAGGAAGGACCAGCCGGCCAGGCCGATGGCGAGCACGAAGCCCGAGAAGCCCATGCCCGCGCCCGAGTGGAAGATCACGTCGATCGGATTCACGTGGTAGACGGCGAGCAGGATCACGCCCAAGCCGATCGAGCCGATGATCTCCGCGATGATGCTGACGGTGATCATGATCTTGAGCGGCTTGCGGCCGATCAGATTCCCGACCGTGCAGACGGCGAGGATCACGAGCGCGATCACGATCGTGCTGCCGGCGCCGGCCTCGAGATGGAACGCGGCGGCCCAGAATCCGGCGGCGCCCAGGGTGACGGTCGCCATCGCGATCATGACGGTCCAGACGTAGGTCCAGCCGGTGAGCCAGCCGAAGCGCGGCCCGATCAGGCGGCCCGCCCACTGGTAGAGGCTGCCCTCGTAGGGGAATCGCGAGGCGACCTCGCCGAGCGAGAGCGATACGAGGAGCTGGCCGGCCAGGGCGACGGGGATCGCGAGCCAGTAGCCGGGGCCGACGAGCGCGAGCGCGAGTGCGAAGACGCCGTAGACGGCGACGATCGGCGAGATGTATGCGAAGGCGAGGGTGAACGCCGAGAAGAGCGTGAACTCGCGCCGGAGTTGGGGTTCTGCTGGTGCAGGCGTGGACATCGTTGTACTCCTGTTTTCGAGATGGGCTGTATCTATCGGATCGGGGTCGCGGCGGTGCGGGATCATTTAAAATGAACAGCGTTCGTTTATTGTAGACGTATCGTACGGGGATTGGGAACTCCTGTTTCCGGTACCCTCGTGAACAAGGAAAGGCGGCGGTCGATGGCGTCCACGGCGCGCAGCGCGGGCAGGCCGCGACAGGCGGTGCTCAGTCGCGACCTCATCATGCGCACCGGCCTCAGGCTGCTCGACGAGCGCGGAGAGCAGGGAGCCGGCATCCGCGATATCGCTGCCGAGCTCGGAGTGCGGCCCTCCGCTCTCTACAACCACATCGGCGGGCAGGACGACCTCACCGGCGGCATCCGCGAACTCGTCAGCGATCGTATCGACGTGAGCGGATTCGCCGAACTGGACTGGGCGGCTGCGGTGAGGCACTGGGCTCGCTCGTACCGCGGCGCGTTCGCCGCCCATCCGCCGACCATCGCGATTCTCGCCGTCCGTCCGCTCGTCCCGTTCTCCCGCACCAGCCGGATGTACGACGCCGTCTGCCGAGGATTCGCCGAGGCCGGCTGGCCGGAATCGGAGACGCTCTCCGCGATCGTCGCGCTCGAATCGTTCATCCTCGGCTGCGCGCTCGACGACACCGCGCCGAACGACATGCTCGACCCCGGCGACGACGCGCAGAATCCCGACTTCTGCGCGGCCTACACCGCTCGTTCCGAGGCGCTGGGGGATCGCCGCAACGCCGAGGCGGCCTTCGAGCTCGGCCTGGAGGCGATGATCGTCGGCCTCACCGCTCGGCTCGAGGCGGTGCGCGGAAACCCGTAGGACGATCTGCGGTTCCGCCGAGACGGGCTCGAACATCGTCGTACCTCCTGTCTGTTCCGGGTAGGGGTCCGAGGCCGGGCCTCGGACGCCGGCGCTGGAAAGCCGCCGAACGAGCCGCGCGGAGCTTCGTCGGAGGCGGATGTCTGCGGTCAGGCGTCCGGGGGAGACGCCGGGTGGGCGATGCTCACCGGCGGGATGCGCGAGGCGACGACCTGCGGGATGTCCCACTCGTAGCCGAACTTCGCGATGCGGAGCACGTCGAAGGTGTCGACCTTGCGCACGCCGGGGAGCTGCCCGACGGACTCGAGGATGAACTCGGCCATGTGCTCGCGCGAGCCGACGAACGCCTCGGCCAGCAGATCCCACGGGCCGGTCGTATAGGCCAGGTAGCGGACCTCGGGCATGGCCGTCACCGCCTCGGCGACCTGTCGCAGCTGCGCATGGTCCACCGAGAGGCGTACATACATGCACAGGGTGAGGCCGACGGTGTCGGGATCCACCACGGGGACCAGTTTCAGACCGCGGTTCTGCTCGAGCACGCGCAGGCGGCGCCTGATCGTGCGGTCGGAGACGCCGAGCCGCTCGGCGATCTTCGCGCTGGGCATGCGCCCGTCCTCGCGCAGGCACGCGATGATGCCCCGATCGAACTCGTCGAGCGGGCGCCAGAACTCCTGCTCCTCCACTGATCCCCCGTCGCGGCTCAGCCGTTCACCACGGCGCCGGCGCCGAGGTGGTGTTTCGCATGAGCATAGAGCATCTGGGAGAGCACCTCCCAGACCAGCCGGGCCGTGATCCCGCTCGGATCGTAGATCGGGCACAGCTCGGTGTTGTCGACGGCCGAGAGACCGCGTTCGCCGATCATCTGACCGATCCGGATGATCTCCGGGCCGGTGAAGCCGCCGGGCTCGGGCCCGGTGGTGCCGGGGGCGTAGGCCGAGTCGATCACGTCGGTGTCGAACGAGACGTACACGCCGTCGACGCCGTCCCAGGCGCGATCCAGCGCCTCGCCGAGCACCTCTTCGAAGGGGCGCGAGCGGATGTCCTTCATCGTGTAGACCGAGATCTCGCGGCGACGCACGGCGGTCCACCAGTCGGGCACGTTGATCGTGCCGCGCGCCCCGATCGCGACGACGTTCTCGATCTCCACGTTCGGCAGATCCGCCGCCCGCACGAGACCGCTGCAGTTGGTCTCGTACTCGCCGCCGATCTCCTCCCCGGCATCCAGGTGGGCGTCGAGGTGCACATAACCCATCTTCTTGCCCGGGCCGAGATGCTCGGACAGGGCGCGGGTGCCCGGTACGCAGACCGAGTGGTCGCCGCCGACGACGATCGGGATCGCGCCGGATCCCAGGATGTTGGCGATCTCGGCCTGCACGAGCTGATGGGTGCGGACCGCGTTGCCGATCGCGAGCGGGCTGTCTCCGCAGTCGACGAGGCCGTAGGCATCGAAGAGGTCGACGTCCCACTCGAAGGACCAGGGAAAGCACATGTTCGACGCGATGCGCAGGCCGCGCGGGCCGTTGGCCGAGCCCGGGCGTTCGATCGCGGCGTTGGCGCCGTCGAACGGAAACCCGAGGAACGCGGCTTTGGCGCCGGACCCGGCGAGCTCGTTCGTCGGCACGTGCGGGGCGCCGAGCAGCGACATGACGCCGCTCGTGATCGCCGCGAAGTTCTGCGGTGCGCTGTGGTGTGCGCTCATTCGTTCCTCCTCGAAGTGGCTGGGGCAGCACCACCGTAGGAACTCCGCCGCGCAGGTTTCAAGGACGGCGGCTGCAATCCGGCGAGGCGTTCGGCCCGGAGACGGCTCGGCGCGGATGGGCGCGCCGGAATCCGGACACGGGAGCTCGCGGGATCCGCGATGCAGCCGGATTGGGCGGCGGGCCGGGGCGATCACGCCGACTCGCGGATCACCAGCTCCGTCTCGAGGATCGTCTGCCTCGGCACGTCCGCCTCCCCGGCGAGCACGCGGATCAGCACGTCGGCCATGAGCCAGCCCTGCCGGACGGAGGGCTGCGCGACGGTGGTCAGCGGCACCGCCGCCCGAGCCGCCACCGGGCTGTCGTCGAAGCCCACGATCGCGATGTCCTCGGGCACCCGGATCCCGCGATCGCCGAGCACCTGGAGCACTCCGCCGGCCATGAGGTCGCTCGCGACGAAGAGCCCGTCGACCCCGTCGTCGCCGACGCGATCGAGCAGGCGCCGCACCGCCCCGGCGGCTCCCTCCGCGGTGAAGTCGCCGGCCTCGAAGAGATCGGATCGAAGCCCGGCCGCCGCCGAGGTCTCCCGGAAGCCGACGAGGCGGTCCATCGAGGCCTGCATGTCATTCGGTCCGGTGATGGTCGCGAGCCGGCGTCGCCCGATCTCGATGAGGCGGCGCGTGGCCGTCGCCGCCGCGGCGATGTTGTCGACGTCGACGAAATAGGGATCGGTCGCGGCGACGGCGGGCCGGCCGCCGTAGACGACCGGCATCAACGCGTGCTCGCTCAGCAGTTCGTCCCCGACGTGATGCGAGGTGACGATCGCGCCGTCGACCGCGCCCGACTCCAGGAAGCTGCGGGTCTTGTGCCCCGGATCCGACGAGGCGACGAGCAGATTGAGCACGTAACTGCTCGCATCGACCCGGTCGGTGATCCCCTTCACGATCGCGGCGAAGAACGGGTCGCCGAAGAAGACCGTCACGTCCTCCGGCACGATGAGCGCGATGGCGTTCGTCGCGCGGCTGGCGAGCGACCGCGCCGCACGGTTCGGCACGTAGCGGAGCTGCGCGACCGCCGCGTTCACCGCCGCGACCGCTTCCGGGCGCACGTGGGGGGATCCGTTCACGACGCGGCTGACCGTCGCGCGCGAGACTCCGGCCGCGCGCGCGACCATCTCGAGCGTGGGCGCCTGCCCCTCGGCCTGTCGGGTCATGTCGTCAGTCTAGATATCCGTGAGGACGGTCGGGGCCAGCGCGCGCCGGGCGATGGTCTCGGCGTAGTTGCGCCCGCTGAGCTTCGGGGTCCGCTCGAGGGTGTCGTAGTCGACGTGGACGATCCCGAACCGCTTGTCGTAGCCCCACGCCCACTCGAAGTTGTCGAGCAGGGACCAGGCGAAGTAGCCGGCCACCGGCGCCCCGGAGTCGATCGCGTCGAGGACGGCGCCGAGATGCTGGTGGAAGAACCGTGCGCGCTCCACGTCCCGCACGGAGCCGTCGGCCTCGACCGTGTCGGTGTACGCAGCGCCGTTCTCGGTGACGGCGAGGCGGATCCCGCGCTCGCCCGTGTACTCCCGGTGCACGCGGAGCAGGAGCTCCGTGAGCGCGGAGGGCTGCACGTCCCATCCTTGAGCGGTGACCGGCAGGCCCTGCGGATGCCAATGGACGCCGTCCGCCGCGGGGAACGGCGATCGCGTCGGGCGCACGGTGGGCGCCTCGTCGCCGCGGGAGCCGTCGGCCGGCCGGTCGCTGACGAGCTCGCCGTGATAGTAGTTGACGCCGAGGGTGTCGATCGGTGCGCTGATGGCGGCGCGGTCGCCCTCCTGCACGCACGCGGGGAGGGCCTCCCCGGCCCC
>CAMFIY010000151.1 GCA_945952575.1 uncultured Leucobacter sp. | reverse complement strand
CACGCGTAAGATCGTCGGCAGCGTCAGATGTGTATAAGAGACAGGCCCTTGACCGCGTCGTCGATGGCGTGCGGGTTCACTTCGCTGACGACCAGCGGCACCTCGGGATCCATGCGCCAGGCGCTGGAGTTGTCGATGACGATGGCGCCGGCCTCGGCGAACTTCGGCGCGTACTGCCTGGATGCCGCCCCGCCCGCGGAGAAGAGGGCGATGTCGATACCGCTCGCGTCGGCCGTGTCGACATCCTCGACCGTGATCCCCCGGCCCCGGAACTCGATGGTGCTGCCGGCCGAGCGCGCGCTCGAGAAGAGGCGCAGCGTGGCGATCGGGAAGTCCCGCTCGTCGAGAAGGCGGCGCATCACGGCGCCGACCTGCCCGGTGGCGCCGACGACGGCGACGTTCAGTCCCTGCTGTTCAGTCATTGCGAGAGTCCCTATCTTCCGGTGCCGGCGTACACGGTCGCCTCGGTGTCGGCGTCGAGGCCGAAGGCGGTGTGCAGCGCGCGCACGGCCTTCTCCATGTGATCGACTCGGGTGACGACCGAGACGCGGATCTCGCTGGTGGAGATCATCTCGATGTTGATCCCGGCCTCGTAGAGAGCGCGGAAGAGCTGTGCGGAGACACCGGAGGCGTCACGCATGCCGCCGCCGACGACGGCGATCTTCGCGATCTGGTCGTCGTACTGCAGGCTGCGGTACTCCAGCTCGCCGCGCTCGACTTCGAGGGCCTCGACGACGCGGCGGCCATCGCCCATGGGCACGGTGAACGAGATGTCCGTCAGGTTGGTGTCGGCGGCCGAGACGTTCTGCACGATCATGTCGATGTTGGCGTTGGTCTTCGCGACGATCTCGAAGATCTGGGCGGCCTTGCCCGGCACGTCCGGAACGCCGGCGACCGTGATCTTCGCCTCGCTCTTCTCGAAGGCGATCCCGGTGATGATCGGTTCTTCCATGTGCGTTCCTTCCGGGTTCGCAATTGTCGGATCGTAGACGATCGTGCCCGCCTCCGAGGAGAACGACGAGCGGACGTGCAGCGTCACCCCGTGACGGCGCGCGTACTCGACGGCGCGCAGATGCAGCACCTTAGCGCCGGATGCGGCGAGTTCGAGCATCTCCTCCGAGGTGATGCGGTCGATCTTCCGGGCCAGCGGCACCACGCGCGGATCGGTGGTGAAGACGCCGTCGACGTCGGTGTATATCTCACAGACGTCCGCCTCGAGCGCTGCGGCGAGCGCCACAGCGGTCGTGTCGGATCCGCCCCGTCCCAGCGTGGTGATATCTCCCGTGCCGCGGTTGAAGCCCTGGAAGCCGGCGACGATCGCGATCGCTCCCTGGTCCAACGCCTCGCGGACGCGCTTCGGCGTGACATCCACGATCTTCGCGGCGCCGTGCTCGGCCGTGGTGATCATGCCGGCCTGGCTGCCGGTGAAGGAGAGCGCCTCGAAGCCCATGCCCTTGATCGCCATCGCGAGGAGCGCCATCGAGATGCGCTCGCCGGCGGTGAGCAGCATGTCGAGTTCGCGCGGCGCCGGGATCGGGGTGACCTCGGCCGCGAGGTCGAGCAGTTCGTCGGTCGTGTCCCCCATCGCGCTGACGGCGACGACCACATCGTTGCCGGCACGACGGGTCTCGACGATCCGCTTCGCGACCCGCTTGATGCTCTCGGCATCCGCAACCGAGGAGCCGCCGAACTTCTGCACGATCAATGCCACGGGGCCTCCATCTGGTGAACTCGGCGAGCGATCTCGGTCGAGCGGGACGCGAAATATATACGAATACCCAGTCTATCGCGCCGGGTATGCCCGGGGAGGCCCGGCCACGGAATGAGTGCCGGGACGGGTCACCCGAGGCGGGTGCGGCCCTCGAAGGCGCGGCCGAGCGTGACCTCGTCGGCGAATTCGAGGTCGCCGCCGACCGGCAAGCCCGAGGCGAGGCGGGAGACCGGCACCTCGATGCTGCTGAGCAACCGGGAGAGGTAGGCGGCCGTCGCCTCGCCCTCGAGGTTCGGATCGGTGGCGATGATCACCTCGCGCACCTGCTCGTCTCCGGCGCCCGCGCTGAGTCGGCGCATCAGCTGCGGAATGCTGAGGTCATCCGGACCGATGCCGTCGATGGGGCTGATGGCTCCGCCGAGGACGTGGTACAGGCCGCGGAACTGGCGCGTGCGCTCGATGGCGACCACGTCCTTCGGCTCCTCGACCACGCAGATGAGCGTGTGGTCCCGGCGGGGATCCCGGCAGATGGAGCAGCGCGCCTCTTCGGTGATGTTGCCGCAGACCTCGCAGAATCGCACCTTCTCGCGCACGACGGTCAGCAGCTCGGCGAGACGGGACACATCGAAGTTCTGCGTCTGCAGGATGTGGAAGGCGATGCGCTGGGCCGACTTCGGCCCGATGCCCGGCAGGCGGCCGAACTCGTCGATCAGATCCTGGACGATGCCGTCGTACATCGACTACTCCTCGTTCTGCGGCAGCGGCCGCTCGGTGCTCACCGGCAGCGGCCGCTCCTCGATGAATCTGGCGCCGAGCACCTCGCGCACGACGGCCTCGCCGTACCGGGTGCTCTCCTGGCGCTCCTCAGCGACTTCGGGCACGGTTCCGGCAGCGGCGAACGCCACCCGCAGGGGGCGCCCGGACGCAGCGGGCTCGGGGTCCGACTCGTGAGGCCCCGTTTCGCGCGGTTCGGATTCGCGTGGCTCCGTTTCGCCCGGTTCCGGTTCCGGTCGCGCCGGATCCTGGCGCGTCGGCTCGGCCCCGTACGCGTCTTCGTAGTCCTCGCTGGGCTCGTCATAGGCCGCGGGCATCTGCTCGACGGCCGGGGCGGATCCGGTCTTCGGGGCGGACCCGGTCGCCTGAGCCGGCCCCGTGCTCTCGGATGACTCAGCACTCTCGGACGGCTCATCGACCTGAGCGGGAGCAGGACTCGGCGTCGGGTCAGCCGCTGGAGAAGGCTCCGAATCGCGCGGCTCCGACGAGCCGGGGCTCGCCTGGGGCGCGTCGCCGGACGGCCCCGTGGTCGCGGAGACCTGGCGGGGCACATACTTCACGCTGACGCCGATCGCCGCGACGATGACCTCGCGAAGCGGACCCGCGCCAGTGTTCTTGAAGGCCTCGAGATCGCTGCGGGACACGACGCCGACCGTGAGAATATCCCCCTCGAGGGCGAGCGGTTGGACGTTCTTGACCGCATTCCAGGCGTCGCGATCCCCTTCGAGCAGCTCGTCGAGCAGATCCGCCCACACCTCACGCAGATCCTCGATCCCCGCTTCTGCGCCCTGCACCTGCGTCTCGCCCGACCGGGCCGGCGCCGGATCCGATCGACCCGGCTCGGAGTCGGCGGAATCGGAGGGCGTCCGAGCCGGCTGCGCCTGCGGGGCTTCGGCCGGATCAGCCGATCCCGGATCAGATGATGCGGGATCGGACGCTGCCGGGCTCGCCTCGGTGCGGGGCGGGTGGCCGCCGAGCGGCACCATGGGCGCCTTCTCCCCGCCGCCGTTCAGGAACTCGCGCGCCGACTTCAGCGCGGCGATGACGTCGACCCCCTCGGACGGATGGGCGGGAGCAGCCTGGCTCGCCGCGGCCGGCGCAGGGGCGTTCCGGGGCGCCACGCCGGGCTGTCCTTCGGAGGCGGCCGGCGTTCCCGAGGCGGCCGGGGCGGTCCGCGCGACCGGCTGCGCCGGAGGGCTCGGAGCTGCGCCCGGCGCCTGGCGGGTCGATTGCGGCGCGGCCCGCGGGGCTTCCTGCGCGGCCGCGGCGCCTGCGCTCCGACCCGTAGCGGCGTCGCCCGCCCGGGTGATGAGGGCCCGGGCCATCATCAGTTCGAGATGCAGACGCGGCGCGGTCGCACCGCTCATGTGATCCAGTGCTTCGGAGACCGTGTCGGCGATGCGCGAGAGCTGACCCGGCGAGAAGAGCTGCGACTGTTCGAACATGCGCTGCAGCTGATCGGCGGGTACGCCGCGGAACACCGCAGAGGCTCCCTCGACGCTGGTGGCCCCGATCACGATCAGATCGCGCAATCGTTCGAGCAGATCCTCCACGAAACGGCGCGGGTCCTGACCCGTCTGCACCACTCGGTCGGTCGCACCGAACGCCTGGGCCGAGTCGCCGGCACCCAGCGCGACGATGACCTCGTCGAGCAGCTCCGCGCTCGTGTAGCCGAGCAGGCCGGTCGCGCGTTCCTGGGTGATCCTCGCCTCCTCGCTACCGGCGATGAGCTGATCGAGGATGCTCAGGGTGTCGCGCACCGATCCGCCGCCCGAGCGCACCACGAGCGGCAGTACGCCGGGCTCGACGGCGACGCCCTCGCTGTCGCAGAGCTGCTGCACGTATTCGATGAGCGTGCCGGGTGCGATGAGCCGGAACGGGTAGTGATGCGTGCGCGAGCGGATCGTGCCGATCACCTTCTCGGGCTCCGTCGTCGCGAAGATGAACTTCACGTGCGGCGGCGGCTCCTCGACGATCTTGAGCAGCGCGTTGAAGCCGCCCGAGGTGACCATGTGCGCCTCGTCGATGATGAAGATCTTGAAGCGATCCCGAGCCGGCGCGAAGACCGCGCGCTCGCGCAGCTCGCGCGCATCGTCGACGCCGCCGTGACTGGCCGCATCGATCTCGACCACGTCGAGCGAGCCTCCGCCCTCGCGGCTGAGCTCCACGCAGCTGGGGCAGGTGCCGCACGGAGTGTCGGTCGGCCCCTCCGCGCAGTTGAGGCAGCGGGCCAGGATGCGAGCCGAGGTCGTCTTGCCGCAGCCGCGAGGGCCGCTGAAGAGGTAGGCGTGGCCGATCCGGCCCGTCCGCAACGCGGTCATCAACGGCTCGGTGACATGGGCCTGACCGATCATCTCGGAGAAAGCCTCGGGCCGATAACGGCGGTACAGTGCGGTAGCCACGGGATCCATGCTACCGGCGGCCTCCGACATTCTTCTCGGGTCGCGCGACCGAGCCCGCGAGAACCGTGCGGCGGAACGACAAGACCCCCCACGCACCCGATAGAGCCCGGCTACCCTTGCTCTGTTTCCAGCCTGGGGGAGTTCACCGAGATATCGCCGCGTGAGGGGCTGATCCAGCCTATCGCATCGCCGGGGCGACCCGACGCCGGCCTTCGAGCCGCCACTGGCTCTTCCCCTTGCCGGCAGCACGGGAGAGGCTCGAACCCGATGGATCGGGCGGGCGGGGATATCACCCGCCCACCCGCTGCAGCGGCGGAGGCTACGCGCTCGGCTCGTCGTCGGCCGGCTCAGCGGCGGGCGATGCGGCGGACGCCACCGGCACCGCTCCGGTGAGCAGCGCCTCGGTCTCCTCCTCGTCCATCTGGCCGGAGAACTGCGCCTGATAGAGCCGGTGGTACGCGCCGCGCGCCGCAAGCAACTCGGCGTGCGAGCCCTGCTCCACGATCCGGCCGCGCTCCATCATGAGGATGGTGTCGGCATCGCGAATGGTCGAGAGGCGGTGGGCGATCACGAACGAGGTGCGATCCTGACGCAGTGCGCGCATGGCCTGCTGGACGAGCACCTCGGTACGGGTGTCCACCGACGAGGTCGCCTCGTCGAGGATCAGCAGCGAGGGATTCGCGAGGAATGCACGCGCGATCGTGAGCAGCTGCCGCTCACCGGCGGAGAGCGAGGAGGCGTTCTCGGAGATCACGGTGTCGTAGCCCTCGGGCAGCTGCCGTACGAAGCGATCCACCATCGTCGCCTGCGCAGCGGCGATGACCTCGTCATCCGTCGCATCCAGGCGGCCGTAGCGGATGTTCTCGCGGATCGTCCCGTCGAACAACCAGGCATCCTGCAGCACCATGCCGACGTGCCCGCGCAGCTCGGCACGCGAGATCTTGGTCACATCGAGGTCGTCGAGCAGGATCCTGCCGCTGTTCAGCTCGTAGAAGCGCATGATCAGGTTGACCAGCGTGGTCTTGCCCGCCCCGGTCGGGCCGACGATCGCCACCGTGTGGCCCGGCCGCGCTTCGAACGAGAGATCCTCGATCAGCGGCGTCTCCGGGTCGTAGCTGAACGAGACGTCGTCGAAGCGGACGTGCCCGTCGCTGCGCTCCGGCAGTTCGGCCTCGACGGTGTCCGGCTCCTGTTCGTCGGCATCGAGCAGCTCGAAGGTGCGCTCGGCCGAGGCGATGCCCGACTGGATCATGTTCGCCATGCCCGCCATCTGACCCACCGGCTGGGCGAACTCGCGCGAGTACTGGATGAAGGCGGTCACGTCGCCGAGGGTCATCTGACCGGCGGTGACGCGCAGGGCGCCCACCACGGCGATCAGCACATAGCTCAGATACTGCACGAACTGCATCGCCGGCATGATCGTGCCCGAGAGCGCCTGGGCCTTGAACGAGGCGTCGTAGAGGCCGGCGTTCCTGCGGTCGAACTCCTCGGTCATCTCGGTGTCGCGGTTGAAGATGCGCACCAGCTCATGACCGGTGAACGACTCCTCGATATGTCCGTTGAGCTCGCCCGTGTTCTTCCACTGGGCCACGAACAGCTTCTGCGCGCGCACGCCGACCACGCCGGCAATGATCCCCGAGAGCGGGAGTGCGATCAACGCGATCAGGGCCAGCTGCCAGGACACCCAGAACATCATGATCGTGATGCCGATGACCGTGAGCACGGACTGGACCAGCTGCGAGAAGCCCTGCTGCAGCGCCTGCTGGATGTTGTCGACGTCGTTGGTCACCCGGGAGAGCCCGTCGCCGCGCTGGCGGCCGTCGAAGAAGCTC
>CAMFIY010000150.1 GCA_945952575.1 uncultured Leucobacter sp. | reverse complement strand
CCGATGAGCAGTGCCGCGCTGCCCGGATCGACCAGCGCATCGAGGATCGCGTCCACGCGATCCGGGAGCGTGCTCACCAGCCTGGCCCGACCGCTCGCGGTCGCCGAAACCCGCTCGGATACACTTGGGACGTTGCGTTCTTCCATTGTTTCCCCCTTGGTAACGCTGACGTCTGCGCCCCTTCACCGCTGCTTACGAGCGGTCCGGAGCACTTCCGTCAACGATCAAGTTAGGGAACCTTCCCAACTCGTGGTCGAAAAGTACGTAGTCTTCCCGTACGTATTTTCTTGCGATGCTCGGCGTGGCACGCCGGAATCATCTCGAGTGGATGGAATACTCTGCCGCTTTGCGAGGTTCTTCCCGGTATGACAGACGTGATTCTCGGCCTCGACTCCTTCGGCGACATAACGGTTGATCGGGACGGCGCGCGCCTCCATCCCGCGCAGGTGCTCCGCAATGTGGTCGAGGAGGCGGCGCTGGCCGACCGCCTCGGCGTGGACGCGATCACGCTCGGCGAGCACCACCGGAACGACTTCGCCATCAGCTCGCCCGAGATCGTGCTCGCCGCGATCGCCTCGCGCACGGAGCGGATCCTGCTCGGCACCGGGGTCACGGTGCTCTCGAGCGACGACCCGGTGCGAGTCTACGAGCGATTCGCCACCCTCGACGCGGTGAGCAGCGGGCGGGCGGAGGTGATCCTGGGCCGCGGGTCGTTCACCGAGTCGTTCCCGCTGTTCGGCTACGACCTCGCGGACTACGACCAGCTCTTCAGCGAGAAGCTCGACCTCTTCTCCGCCCTGCGCGCGGAGGGGCCGGTGACCTGGTCGGGGCGGCACCGCTCGACGCTGGTCGAGCAGGAGGTCCATCCGAAGACCGAGCAGCCCGGCGGCGTCCGCGCGTGGATCGGCGTGGGCGGCAGCCCGCAGTCGGTGCTCCGCTCCGTGCAGGTCGGGATCCCGATGATGCTCGCCATCATCGGCGGCGATCCCGTCCGCTTCCGCCCGTTCGTCGACCTGTACCGGCGGGCGCAGGACGAGCTCGGAGCCGATCCGATGCCGCTGGGGGTGCATTCCCCCGGCCATGTGGCCGAGACCGATGCCCAGGCCCGGGATGAGCTCTGGGAGCACTTCGCGGCGAACCGGAACCGGATCGGGCGCGAGCGCGGCTGGCCCGAGACGACGCGCGCCGAGTTCGACCACGAGGCGGACTCGGGCTCGCTCTACGTAGGATCTACTGAGTCCGTCGCGCAGAAGATCGCCGCGACCGTTCGCGCGCTCGGCGCGGACCGCTTCGACCTCAAGTACGCCAACGGCACGATGCCGCACGAGATGCTCATGTCGAGCATCGAGCGCTACGCCGGTGAGGTGATCCCGCGGGTGCGCGAGCTGCTCGCCGAGTAGCGCGGACCTCCGGAGCCGCTCGCCGCAGTACGCGATGGTCGCGGCCGTGCGAGCCTGCGCGCCGATCCCATGCTGCGGGGACGAGCGCGTGCGATCCGGCGCCCCGGGGGATCAGACCGTCAGCACCCGCCAGGCCCCGGTCGCGGCCTCGGTCGGCATGCCGTCGAGGATCCGGATGGTGCGCGCGGCCGGCTCGGTGACGACCGTGCAGAGCGAGGCCCACCGCTCGCCGTAGTTCAGCGCCATGTCGGGCACGCAGGTGAGCGGCGCCTCGCCCTCGCCGCTCACGAGCAGCTGCACCATGGCGTCGGCATCGGCCGGCGGCCCGACTGCGAGGCGCGACTGCACGAGCGCGAGGCGATCGGGCGAGTCCGGGGCGAAATCCGGCTTCTCGCCGGCGATCGATCCCGGATCCTGGAAGTGATTGGTGCGGATGACGGCGCCCTCGCGCTGCGGGACCTCGAAGACGCCCACCGGGGTGATCTCCAGCGAGACGGCGCGATCCGCGTCGAGCAGCGTGAGGGAGCTCGAGGAGCTGATCGGTGCGGCACGCACGAGCTCGATCGCCTCGGCGACCGTGGCGCACTCGGTCAGCACGACGTTCGAGAGGATGTGCATCGGGATGCCGCCCGGGCCGTCCTGCGTGTGCGCCAGGATGTTGAAGTGCGTGGCGAGTCCCGCCGAGTTGACGCCGATCTTGCCCAGGATCCCCTGCTCCGTCACGCCCGCGAAGCGGTAGCCGGGCCCGGCGACCTCGTGCGTGTGCCAGAACGGATCGAGCTCGACGTGCCAGTCCCAGGTCTGCACGCCCATCATGCGGCCGGGATCGACCGTGCCGTCGTCGCGGACGCCGCCGCCGACACGGGCGGCGATCGTCGAGCACTCCGGGTTGCTCTTCGCGCCGAGCGCCAGGATCTCGGTGCGCGCGTTCAGGGCGACGACGTGGGCCAGCGGCGACCCGGCGGCCTCAGCGAGCTCCTCGAGCTCGGCCACCACCTCGGGACGCCACGCCCGCAGGGTCACGAGCGTGCGCTCGACGGCCTCCTGCTCCTGCGCCTCACCGATGCCGGAGGTGCGGAAGAGCTCGGCGTACTTCGCGTACGCCGCAGCGAGGCTGTCGCGCAGCTGGGCGCCGCGGCTGCGTCCGAGCTCGGCGCGCGTGGCGCCTTCGACGATCAGGTGCAGGCGTTCGGGCTTCGTGGTCATCGTGGTTCCCTTCATCGATCTTCGAATTCGATTCTCTGTCCGTCAATGTACGTGGCGAGCACCGGATTCCGCGCCTGGGCCTCCGGTTCGAGCCCGAGCGGATCCGCCGCGAAGACCACCAGGTCGGCACGGCGGCCCGCGGACACCCTCCCGTACTCCCCGTCGATCCCCGCGGCGATGGCGGGGGCGAGCGTCATGGCCCGGTAGGCCTCGGCCGCGGTGATCCGCTGGCTGGGCTGCACGGGCGCCTGGTCGGGCGCGTCCACCGGACGGCGCAGCTGGGCATCAGCGAGGGAGACCCGCGGGTCGCCGACGCCGATGGGCCAGTCGGAGCTCAGGGTGACGACGGCGCCGTGATCGATGAGGTCGCGGATCCGCCAGCCGTGCGCCACGCGATCGGCCCCGATCCTCCGCGACCATCCGTCGCTCTGATCCGGCGCGGTCAGACGCGTCGCGTGCGAGGGCTGCAGACCGGCGACCACGCCCAGCTCGGCGAAGCGGTCGAGCAGCGCGTCCGGGATCGACTCGAGGTGCTCGACGCGGTGCGGCCCGCCGACCGGCCTGCCGACCTCGGCCACCGTGTCGAGCACGAAGCGCACCGCGCGATCGCCGATGGCGTGCGTCGCCGTCGGGATGCCGCGCTCGGTGAAGAATCGCACCGCCTCCCGATAGGCGTCGGTGCTGCGCCAGAGCGCCTCATGGTTCTCACCGAACGCGTCCGGTGTCTCGAACCAGGCGGTGCCGTTGTCGGCCGTCCCGTCGAGCATGAACTTGACGCCTTCGACCCGCCAGCGCCGCCCGCCGGTGCCGACCAGGTCGGCGATCCGCGCCCACTCGTCTGGCCCCGAGTCGGCGGGCACGAGCGGCGAGCACCGCACCCGGACCGGCAGCTCGCCCGCCTCCTCGAGCAGCCGGAACAGCTGCTCGGACGGGTCGTGGAAGTCGAGCGCGTGCACACCGGTGAGGCCGTGACGCGCGAAGTCGCCGAGCGCCGCGAGCAGGTGCGCGGCCTGCGTCTCGATCGGCTGCTGCGGGTAGTGCGCGAGCACGAGATCCATCGCCTGCAGTTCGACCACCCAGCCGGTGGGGCCGTCGGCGTCCGCGACGATGTCCGAGGCGTCCGCGAAGGCCTCGTCCCCGGTCAGACCGAGTTCCGCCACCACCGCCGGGCTCACCAGCAGCGCGTGCGCGTCGCGCGTCATCAGCGAGATCTTCCGCCCGGGGAACCACTCGCCGAAGACGCGGCCCTCCGGCTCGCCCCGGTAGACGTTCACGTCGAAGTCGTAGCCGGTGACCCATCCGTCGGCAGGCGTCGCGGCGACCGCTTCGGCCAGGCGGGTGCGAGCCTCCGCGAGGGACGCGACCCCGCTCATCGCGAGCCGGCCGCCGGTGCTCTCCGATCCCCAGACCGGGTGGGTGTGGCCGTCCACGAGCCCGGGCAGGATGGCGGCATCGGATCCGAAGTCGTGCACCTCTGTGCCGGGCCCGCACCGCCGCTCCATCAGCTCGGCTCCGCCGATCTCGAGGATCCGGCCTCCCGAGATCGCGACGCAGGCGCCCGGATCTCCCGGCCCGGCGGGCTCCGGGACGAGGGCCGGGATCGAGCCCGCGCAGAGGATCGTCTCCGCGTATGCCGTCGATTCGTCGTTCATCCGCCCCGCCTCCCGTATCGGGTCAGTCGCGGCAACCGCGCCGCCCAGACCAAGAAGATCACGTATTGGTCACTTATTCAATCACTTTTGGCCAAATGGTCAAAATGGGGTTACTATCATCCGCATGGCACAGAGCTCATCGACGCGCAGCTACCTCCCCGCCGCAGAACGGCGGGCCGGGATCGTCGCCGCCGCCGCGCGGATCGGCATCGACGAGGGTCTCGAACGGATCACCCTCCGCCACGTCGCCGAGCAGGTCGGAGTCCGACCCGGACTCATCAACCACTACTTCCCCGAGGCCGAGGCGCTCGTGGCGGACGCCTTCGTCCAGACGACTCGGACCGAGCGCGAGATGCTCTTCGCGCACGAGGCGGACGACTCGGCGCTCACGCGCATCGCGGCGCTCCTGTCGCGCGCGTTCGCCCCGCAGAGCGCGGAGATGAGCCGGCTCTGGCTCAACGCCCGCAACCTCAGCCGATACAACGAGGCCCTGCGCCACGCGGTGTCCGAGGAGGAGACGGCGAACCGTACCCTGCTCACCCGGCTGATCCTGTCGGGGATCGAGGCCGGAGAGTCCCGCAGCGAGCACCGCGACGAGTCGGCACTGCTGATCCTCATCCTGCTCGACGCCCTCACCGGCTACGCGAACGAGGAGCTGACCGAGGTCACGCCGCTCGTCGTCCCCGTCGTCTACGCCTCGGTCGAGCGCGAGCTCGGCCTTCCCGCCGGCGCCCTCGCGAGGCGGACCACCTGACCTTCGCTCCACACCGGCACGAACTCAACGGAGAGACATGACTGACACCTCATCGACGCGAGCCATGGCGACGCGGAGCGCCGCCTCGGCGAGCGCATGGCCGCAGACGCTCGCGTTCGTCGCCCGAAGGATCGGGGGGCTCGTCGCCACGATGCTGCTGGCCAGCCTCGTGGTCTTCGGCGCGCTCTACCTCGCCCCGGGATCGCCGATCTCGTTCCTCACCCAGGGCCGCTCGGTCACGCCGGAGGCGATCGCGCAGCTCGAAGCCCAGTACCACCTGAACGAGCCGTTCTTCGCCCAGTACTTCCGCTGGCTCGGCGGCGTGCTCACCGGCGACCTCGGCCGCTCCATCATTTTCAACGACCCGGTCTCGGCACTGGTCGGCCAGCGCGTCGGGAACACCGCGCTGCTGCTGCTCGTCGCGACGGTGCTGGTGCTGGTGATCGGCCTCGCCGTGGGCCTCTTCGCCGGCCTCAAGCCGGGGATCCTCTCCGAGTCGATCATCACGGTGGCGACGGCGCTCATGGCCGTGCCCGGCTTCGTCGCCGCGGTCGTGCTGATCCTCGTCTTCTCGGTGCAGCTCGGCTGGTTCCCCAGCTACGGCGCGGGAACGCCGGGATGGGATGCGATCTACCACATGCTGCTGCCGGGCGCGGCGCTCTCGATCGCCTCGATCGCCTTCGTGTCGCGCCTGACGCAGAACGCGATCCGGGGCGAGCTGAAATCGGACCACGTGCAGACGGCCGTCTCTCGCGGCCTCGCCTATCGCTTCATCGTGCGCCGCCACGTCGTCCGCAACGCCGCCATGCCCGGCCTCACGGCCGCGGGCCTCACCATCGCCGGCCTCATCGCCGGCAGCGTCGTCATCGAGCAGATCTTCCAGCTCGGCGGCCTCGGCCAGTTCCTCGTCGACTCGGTGCAGAAGAAGGACTTCCCCGTCGTGCAGGCGATCTGCCTCATCTACGTGGCCTCGTTCATCATCCTCAACACGCTGATCGACCTCACCTACGCCCTGCTCGACCCCCGTATCTCGCTCGGAAGGAAGGCGTCATGACCACCGCCACCGCCCCGGCGCGCCGCCGCATCGCCTTCGCGCCGCTGACCGGGATCGGCGTCTCCGGCCAGGTCGCCTTCTGGGCGCTGATCGCGATCGCGCTGCTCGCCGCAGTCGGTCCGCTCCTCGTGCAGACCGCCCCCAACGCGGTCGACCTCGAATACGCCTACGCCCCGATGAGCCCCTGGTACCCGCTCGGCGCCGACGCGAGCGGCCGCGACATCCTGACCCGCCTCATCGTCGGATCCCGCACCGCACTGCTCGGCCCGCTGCTGGTCGTGACCCTCGCCACCGTGCTCGGCACGGTGATCGGGCTGACCGCGGTCTGGTTCGGCGGCTGGGTCGATGCGATCGCCGTGCGCGTGATCGACGCCATCTTCGCGTTCCCCGGCATCCTGCTGGCGATCCTCGCCACGGCGCTCTTCGGCTCGGGCCTCACCGCGGCGGTGATCGCGCTCTCGATCGCCTACATGCCCTACATCGCCCGGGTGGTGCGCAGCGCGGCCCTGCGCGAGCGGAACCTGCCCTACGTCGCGGCTCTCCGCGTCCAGGGCCGGCACGGCTTCGCCATCAGCGCCCGGCACATCCTGCCGAACGTCTCCGGCCTGATCGTGGCGAACGCGACGATCAGCTTCGGCTTCGCACTGATCGATCTGTCGGGACTCTCGTTCATG
>CAMFIY010000149.1 GCA_945952575.1 uncultured Leucobacter sp. | reverse complement strand
TGGTGAAGGACAACCATCTCGCGGCGCTCGGCGCGGTGGATGCCGGGACGACGACCTCGGCGCTGAGCGGCCTGCGCGCACGGGCCGGCCATACGATCGCGATCATCGTCGAGGTGGATCGCCTCGATCAGATCGAGCCCGTGCTCGAGGCCGGTGTCACGGGGATCCTGCTCGACAACTTCTCGCTCGCAGATCTCGCGACGGCGGTGAGGGTCATCGACGGCAGCGCGATCGCGGAGGCGAGCGGAGGGGTCGACCTCGACACGGTGGCCGGTATCGCCGAGACCGGCGTCGACGTCATATCGGTGGGGCGGCTCACGCACGGAGCGCGCGCCCTCGATCTCGGCCTGGATGCGGGATGAGCGCTGCGCCGCCGGTGGACCGGGCCCGCTACCTGGACGCCTCGGCGACTGCGCCGCTGCGGCAGCAGGCCCGCGATGCGATGCTCGCGGTGCTCGACGGCGACCCGGCCAACCCGTCGAGCGTGCATGGTCCGGGCCACCGCGCCAAGGCGGCGGTGGACACCGCGCGCGCCGACATCGCCCGGGCCTTCGGGGCGAGTCCCGCAGAGGTGGTGTTCACCTCGGGAGGAACCGAGGCGAACAATCTCGCGATTCTCGGGCTCGCGCTCGCCAACCCGAGGGGCCGGCATCTGGTCACCGCGCCGATCGAGCATCCTTCGGTGCTCGAGAGCTGCCGCTACCTCGAACGCGTCTTCGGCTTCGAGCTCACGCTTCTGGCCGTGGACGAGCACGGCCGGGTGGATCCCGCCGATCTGGCGGCGGAGCTGCGCGATGACACCACCCTCGTCTCCGTGGGGCTCGCGAACGCCGAGGTCGGCACGGTGCAGGCGCTCGCCGAGATCGCCGGCGCGGCCCGCGCACGCGGTGCGCTGGTGCACACCGACGCGGTGCAGGCCGCGGCGTCGCTCCCCGTGAGGTTCGTCGGCGGCTGGCCCGGACCGGGGATCGACGCGATGACCCTGGCCTCCCACAAGTTCGGCGGGCGGCAGGGGGCCGGCGCCCTGCTCCTCCGACGCGGAGTCGAGATCGAACCGCTGCTGCACGGGGGCGGCCAGGAGCGCGGCAGACGCTCGGGAACGGAGAACGTCGCGGCGATCGTCGGCTTCGCGGCGGCGGTGCGCGCCCAGGCCGAGGAGGGCATCGGATCCCGCGCTCTCGCGCTCATGGAGAGTCGCGACGCCCTGATCGAACGCGTGCTCTCCGGCGTCGCCGGTGCTCGGCTCACCGGCGACCCCCGCGAACGCCTACCGGGCCACGCTTCGTTCGTGATCGACGGCGTCAGCGGCGAATCGCTGCTCGTCGCGCTCGATGCGGCCGGTTTCGCGGTGTCTTCCGGCTCGGCCTGCGCCGCCGGGAAGGACGAGCCGTCGCCCGCGCTGCTCGCGATGGGAGTGCCGCCCGATCTCGCCCGGACGGCGATCCGTCTCACCTTCGCCGAGCCGCTCGACGAGCGGGGCGTCGATCGCGTGCTGGCCGCGCTGCGGGCCGAGGTGCTGCGGGCCGCGGCGCTGCGCAGTCGGCGCTGACCGAGGCGGGTGCGGACCCCCCGCTAGTCCGAGAGGGTGAGGATCTCCACGCCCGATTCGCGCACCACGAGCGTGTGCTCGAACTGCGCGGTGAGGCTTCTGTCGCGAGTGACGACGGTCCAGTCGTCCTCCCACATGTCCCACTCGTGCGTGCCCAGAGTGAGCATCGGCTCGATGGTGAACACCATGCCGGGCACGATCATGTCGTTGAAGCGCGGTGCCGAGTCGTAGTGCGGGATGATGAGCCCGGTGTGGAACGCCGCACCCACCCCGTGGCCGGTGAAGTCCCGCACGACGCCGTAGCCGAAGCGCTTGGCGTAGGTCTCGATCGCCCGCCCGATCACGTTCACCTCGCGTCCCGGGGCCACGGCCTTGATCCCGCGTCGCAGCGCCTCCTCGGTGCGCTGGATCAGCAGCTCGGCCTCCTCGGAGACCTCTCCGACCCGGAAGGTGCGGTTCAGATCCCCGTGATAGCCGTCGAGGTAGGCGGTGACGTCGATGTTCACGATGTCGCCCTCGCGCAGCGCCGTGTCATCCGGGATCCCGTGACAGATCACCTCGTTCACCGAGGTGCAGCTCGACTTCGGGTATCCGCGATAGCCGAAGGTGGAGGGGTAGGCGCCATGATCCACGACGTACTGATGGGCGATGCGGTCCAGCTCGTCGGTCGTGACGCCGGGGCGGATCGCCGCCGAGGCCGCGTCGATCGCCCGGGAGGCGATCCTGCCGGCGTCGCGGATCTTCTCGACCTCGTCCTCGGTGTAGGTGTTGTCGCCGAGGTAGGGCGGCGGCGCCTGCATGCCGACATAGGGAGGGGATTGGATCCCGGCGGGAACCGAGAGCCGGGCTGAAATGCTGCCGGGAATCAGCCGGCCTTGCGGGTCGAAGGGCATACGCTTCATTGTAGAGAGCGGATCCGCGCCACGATCGAGTCGCGGGCGGCGTTCCGCTCCGATCGATATGAGACCCTGGAGGTGCGCGGTGAGCAAGAAGGACTGGGGCGCGGACGGCGCCAAGGAGTACTGGTTCAATACCCGCACGCACGAGGTCGAGGAGGGGCCGCAGGGCCTGAGCGTCGACCGGATCGGGCCGTTCGAGACCCGGAAGCAGGCGGAGCACGGGCCGGAGATCGTGGCCGAGCGCGCGCGGCAGATCCGCGAGGAAGACGAACAGGACTTCTGAGCCGCGGGGTTCGGCCCGAAACCTCCGTGTCACACGCGGAGGCTAGGCTGGGCCCGAAGGCATGCCCGTCGACGCGCCGGAACGCGCGTCGACGGAATGACACCCCGATGCGAAGGGAGCCGGTGTGAGCAAGCAGCGGGATTTCGTGCTCCGCACGATCGAGGAGCGCGGCGTCAAGTTCGTGCGTCTCTGGTTCACCGATGTCGCCGGCACGCTGAAGTCGGTGGCGCTGGCTCCCGCGGAAGTCGAGGGCGCGTTCGCAGAGGGACTCGGCTTCGACGGCAGTGCGATCGAGGGGTTGACGCGGGCGTATGAGAGCGATCTCCTCGCGGTTCCGGATCCCTCCACCTTCCAGCTGCTGCCCTGGCGCAGTCGGGATGCGCCGACCGCACGCATGTTCTGCGACATCCGGACCCCGAACGGCGAGCCGGCGGTCGCCGATCCGCGGAACGTGCTGAAGCGGGCGCTCGCCCACGCCGCCGAACTCGGCTTCACCTTCTACACGCATCCCGAGATCGAGTTCTACCTGCTGAAGTCGTCGGAGTTCGGGCCCGAGGGCCCGGTACCGGTGGATCGCGCCGGCTACTTCGACAACGTTCCCGGCGGCACGGCGCACGACTTCCGACGCGAGAGCGTGAACATGCTCGAGGAGCTGGGCATCTCGGTCGAGTTCAGCCATCACGAGGGCGGGCCGGGTCAGAACGAGATCGACCTGCGCTACGCCGACGCGCTGACGATGGCCGACAACATCATGACCTTCCGCACCGTGGTGAAGGAAGTCGCGATCAGCCAGGGCGTCTATGCGACCTTCATGCCCAAGCCGCTGGCCGGGCAGCCGGGCAGCGGCATGCATACGCATCTGTCGCTCTTCGAGGGCGACAGCAATGCGTTCTACGATGCGGGCGCCAAGTACCAGCTCTCGCAGACCGGACGCCGCTTCGTGGCCGGCCTCCTGCGTCACGCACCGGAGTTCACCGCCGTCACGAATCAGTACATCAACTCCTACAAGCGGCTGTGGGGCGGCGACGAGGCGCCGTCCTTCGTCAGCTGGGGCCATCTCAACCGGAGCGCCCTCGTCCGCGTGCCCATCTACAAGCCGGGCAAGGGGGGCAGCGCGCGCGTCGAGTATCGCGCGATGGACAGCGCGGCGAACCCCTACCTCGCCTTCTCCGTGCTGCTCGCAGCGGGGCTCAAAGGCATCGAAGAGGAGTACGAGCTCCCGCCGGAGGCCGAGCACAGCATGTGGGATCTGAGCGACGGCGAGCGACGGGCGATGGGCTTCGATCCGCTGCCGACCAGCCTGGATCACGCCCTGGCGATGATGGAGCGGAGCGAGCTGGTGGCCGAGACGCTCGGCGAGCAGGTGTTCTCCTACCTGATCCGAGAGAAGCAGCGAGAGGTCGCCGCGTATCGTCAGCAGGTCACGCCCTTCGAGCTGAGCTCGATGCTGGGCACGGTCTGAGCCGTCTCCCGCTGATGGCTGCTGCCGATCGCCAGCATTCGCTGGGCGACTTCGCGCGTGCGGGGTTTCAGGATCTCGGCGATGCGCGGAACGCCCTCGAGGCGCTCGCCGCTTCGGTCGCGTGCCCGGTCTCGGAGCTGCTCGTCGCCTTCGGGGGTGCGGCGGATCCCGACGTCGCACTGCTCAGGATCATCGCGCTGGCGGATGCGCATCCGGCCGTGCTGCGAGGCCTCGGTGCGGTCGAATGGCGACGATTGACGGTGCTCGTCGGGGCTTCCCCGGCGCTGGGCACGTTCTTCGCCCGGAACCCGGAGCACCTCGATGAGATTCTGCGCGCAGGCGGGCGGGTCCGGGAACTCGCTGAGATCCGGGCCGAATTGCTCGACGCGGTGGGGGCTGGCGGAACCCGGCGTCCCGTGGCCGCGCTGACCGGCGAGCCGGCCTGGAACGCCCTGCGGGTGCGCTATCGGGAACTGCTCGCCGAACTCGTGCTGCACGACCTCTCGGAAGGGGGTCCCGAGAGTTTCGACCGGGTCTCCGCCGCGCTCAGCGACCTCGCCGCCGGAGCGCTCGAAGCCGCGCTGGCCGTCGCGCGCGCGATGGTGATCGCGGGGGAGTCCGGCGCCCCGGTGGCCGCCGATCGGGTGGATGCGACCCGGCTCGCCGTCATCGCCATGGGCAAGTGCGGCGCTCGCGAGCTCAACGTGGTCAGCGACGTCGACGTGATCTTCGTGGCCGAGGCCGAGGTCGAGGTCGCCGGAGCGGGTGCGAGTGACGGCGCGGATACCGACGGGATGCTCCGGATCGCGACCCGGCTCGCGACCGAGCTGATGCGTGCGGTGCACGATCCGTCGCTGGAGCCGCCGCTGTGGCAGGTGGATCCGAACCTCCGCCCCGAGGGCCGGCAGGGGCCGCTGGTGCGCACGCTCGGCTCCATGCTCAGCTACTACGGCCGCTGGGCGAAGACCTGGGAGTTCCAGGCGCTGCTGAAGGCGCGCGCGGTCGCCGGAGACCTCGAGCTCGGCGAGGAGCTGGTGGCCGCGACCCGGCCGCTGGTCTGGGCGTCGAGCGGGCGCGAGGATTTCGTCGGCTCGGTGCAGCGCATGCGCGAGCGGGTCACCGAGCACATCTCGGAGGATCAGCGGGAAGTCGAGCTCAAACTGGGGCCGGGGGGTCTGCGAGATATCGAGTTCAGCGTGCAGCTGCTGCAGCTCGTGCACGGCCAGTACGACGAGCGCCTGCATCTGCGCGGCACGCTGGAGTCGCTCGGAGCGCTGGTCAGGGGCGGGTACGTCGCCCGCGGAGACGGTGAGCGTCTTGGGGCCGACTATCGCTGGCTGCGCACGCTCGAGCACCGACTCCAGTTGCGGGATCTGCGCCGCACCGCGCTCATGCCCGGCTCGCCGGAGGATCTGCGGGTGCTCGCCCGGGCTTCGGGCCTCGCCCCGAGCGGTGAGGATCTGCTCGAGCGATGGCGGGCCGTCAAGCGCGAGGTCCGGGAGTTGCACCTGAAGATCTTCTACGCGCCGCTGCTCGGGGCCGTGGCGGCGCTGCCGGACGAGGAGATGATCCTCGGCAGCGAAGAGGCGCGGGCGCGGCTGCAGAGCATCGGCTTCCGGGATCCCGACGGTGCGATGCGGCACCTCGCGGCCCTGACCCGCGGCACCTCGCGAAATGCACGGATCCAGCGCAATCTCCTGCCGGTCCTGCTGCAGTGGCTCGCCGAAGGGCGGGATCCCGACTACGGGCTCCTCGCGTTCCGCCGGGTGAGCGAGGCGAACCGCGAGACGCCCTGGTATCTGCGTCTGCTGCGCGACGGGAACGAGGCGGCTGAACGCCTGACCCGTGTCCTCTCGACGTCGCGCTTCGCCGCGGATCTGCTCGAGTCGGTACCGGAGGCGGTGGCCTGGCTGGAACGGGACGAGCTCCTGCAGCCCACCTCGCTCGCGGCGCTGCTCGAGGAGATGCGCGCGCTCGCGTCGCGACGGGATCGAATCGAGGATGCAGCGGACGCATTGCGCACCGTGCACCGCCGAGAGGTCCTGCGGCTGGCACTGGGCCGGCTCGTCGGGGTGAACGACGACGGGGACGTGGCCGCCGGCCTCGATGCGGCGCACACGGCGCTGCTCGACGGGCTGCTGCTCGCCATTCGCGAGGTCGAGAGCCACACCTCGCCCGCGACCGACGCCGCGAGCGCGGGGACCCCTCCACTCGAACTCGCCCTCATCGGGATGGGCCGCTACGGCGGGCGCGAGCTCGGTTTTGCGAGTGACATCGATCTGCTGGCGGTCTATCGCGTATCGGATGCCGCCACCCCCGAGCATGCGGCGGCTGCGACGAAGGCGGCGGAACGTCTGGTCTCCGAGCTCCGGCGCCTCGTGAGCGACCCGCGTTTCACGGTCGACCTCGACTTCGAGTTGCGACCGGAGGGCAAGAACGGTCCGATCGTGCGCAGTCTGGACGCCTACCGCGCTTACTACGAGCGCTGGTCGCTGACCTGGGAGGCGCAAGCACTGCTGCGCGCCCGGCCGGTGGCGGGAGACGCGGCGCTCGGAGCCGACTTCGTCGCCTTGGCCGATGGCATCCGGTATCCGGCGGAGTTCCCCGAGTCGGATGTGCGTGAGGTGCGCCGGATCAAGGCGCGCGTGGAGGCCTGTCTCTTATACACATCTCCGAGCCCACGAGACGCTCATGAATCTC
>CAMFIY010000148.1 GCA_945952575.1 uncultured Leucobacter sp. | reverse complement strand
GTTCGGTCACCTTGTCGAGCGTGCGATGGTAGGCGGTGATGACGTGCGCGTTGGCGCTGACCTTGAGCCGCGAGACGTCGACGCCGCGGGCGCTGAGCGCCTCGAGCTCCCCGCGCAGCACCTCGAGGTCGATGACGACGCCGTTCGCGATCACCGGGGTGACGCCGGGGGTCAGGATGCCGGAGGGCAGGAGGTGCAGCGCGTACTTCTCGCTGCCGACGACGACCGTATGACCGGCGTTGTTGCCGCCGTTGAACTTGACGACGTAGTCGACGCGACTGCCGAGGAGGTCGGTCGCCCGACCCTTGCCTTCGTCGCCCCACTGAGCGCCGGTGATGAGTACCGCGGGCATCTCAGCCCCTTTCCTGCTGCCTGTGCACGAGCCTCGGACAGTCTACCGAAGCGACGGGGACGGGTGCCCGGATCACCGGCTCAGGCGCCCCGCACCGATAACAGCGCCGCATGGGAAACATGACGAAAACTCGGCGGACGATGTCAGTGGATCCGGCTAGTGTGGCAGCAGCGGGGCCGATGCGGCCCCCGCTCAGCGAAGGAGCCCCCCATGTCACACTCTCCGATCCGCCCGCGCGCGCGTCGCGCGATCGTCGCCGCGCTCGTCGCCGCAGCGGCGCTCGTGCTCAGCGCATGCGCGGGATCCGGCGGCCCCACAGCCCCGACCGAGCTGAAGGACAGCGGCAAGGAGATTGCCAAGCTGACCGTCGCGTTCCCGGGCTCGCTCTCGAACCTCTACGTCGGCACCGAGGGCGGCATCCTCAACTACTACCTCGCGGCGACGGTGCAGGAGGGCCTGGTCGGGATCGACGCCAAGGGCCAGTTCACGCCGGCGCTCGCCGACAAGTGGGAGACGCCGAACGACACGACGTACGTGTTCCACCTGCGGGACGACGCGAAGTTCCAGAACGGCGACCCGGTGACCCCGGAGGACGTGGTCTTCAGCATCGACGAGGCGGCCGACCCGAAGGCCTCCCCCTCGACCTCGTACTATCTGTCGGCGATGAAGTCGGCGAAGGTGACCGGGGATCGCGAGATCACCGTGACCATCAACGCGCCCGACGCGGCATTCCTCACCAACCTGACGAACGCGGGCGCACTCGTCGTGACCCAGCAGAAGTTCTGGGAGGAGCACAAGGGCCAGGTCGGCACCGCCGACTCGCTGCTCCTGGGCACCGGCCCCTACAAGGTGACCGAGTTCCAGCCCGATTCGCACGTAACGCTCGAGCGCGTCGACACCTGGTGGGGCGAGCTGCCCAAGGTGAAGGAGATCCGCGTCGACTTCATCCAGGACGAGCAGACCCGCCTGCTGGCCGCCCAGAAGGGCGACGTCGACGTGGCCTTCAACGTGCCCATCAATCAGGCGCAGCAGTGGGAGAAGATCTCGGACGGCCGCATCGAGTCGGTCAACGACCTCTCCTACGTCGGACTCCTGTTCGATCAGCAGGTCAAGCCGTTCGACAACCCGGATGTGCGCGCCGCGATCGCCGACGCCTTCGACCGCACCGCCGTCGCCGAGAAGCTGCTGCGCGGCTACGGCGAGGTCGCGACCTCGATCATGACGCCCGAGTCGCTGAGCAAGGCCTACAGCGGGGACGAGGCGCGCAAGCTGCTCGCGACCGTGCCGCAGCACGACTTCGACCTGGAGAAGGCGAAGCAGCTGCTCGAGCAGTCGGGCGCCGGCGGCTTCACGGCCGAGCTGACCTACCCCAACACCGGACCGCAGCTGGGCACCGCCGCGCAGGCGCTGGCAGAGAACCTGAAGAAGATCGGGATCACGCTCACCGTCAGCGAGGTGCCGATCGAGAAGTGGCTCGCGACCATCGGCGACGGCAAGCACGGCCTGAGCTTCATGTGGTACTTCTCGACCACGGGGGACCCGGCCGAGATCAACAGCTACCTGGTCGGCAAGGACAACCCGAACCACTTCGTGAGCAAGGACGCGGAGCGGATCGTCGCCGAGGCCGGCGCGATCAGCGACCCGAAGGAGCGCATCGCGAAGCTGATGGAACTCGAGAAGCTGAGCGCTGACAACACGGTGAACGCACCGCTGTGGTGGGGCAAGAGCATCACCTACTTCAACAATTCGATCGGCGTGCGCGACTTCAGCCCGTACACCTTCCTCGGCCCGTGGGGCACCCAGCTCTACGCCGCGGAAGCGGCCGGGTAGTCGCATGAGCGGTGCAGCGGGCAGCGGCATGGCGAGGGTGCTGACACGCATCCTCGCCATCCGGCTCACCGGTGTGCTCGTCCTGCTGCTGGTCCTCTCCTTCCTCATCTTCTCGCTGGTGTATCTCGCACCCGGCGACCTGGTGAAGAATCTGCTGGGCACCCGGCCGGCGACCCCCGAGGCGATCGCCCAGATCCGGGCGCAGTACCACCTGGACGATCCGTTCCTGATCCGATACTTCGACTGGCTCGGGGCGGCGCTCCGCGGAGACTTCGGCGTCTCGATCCGCTTGCAGCAGCCGGTATCGGCGGCGATCGGATCCCGGATCGGCACGACGTCCGCGCTTGCGGTCCTCTCATTCCTCGTCGCTGCGGCGACCGCCGTCCCGCTCGGTATTCTGAGCGCGGCTCGCGAGGGGCGCCGCAGCGACCGCGCCTTCAGCGCGCTGGCCCTCATCGGGCTGAGCGCCCCTTCCTTCGCACTCGCCATCCTGCTGCTCTACCTCTTCGCGATGCTGGTGCCCGTCTTCCCCGGCTACGGCGGAGGATCCGGGCCCCTCGACGTGCTCTGGCACCTCATCCTGCCCGCCATCACCCTCGGCGCCGGCATCGGCGCGATCCTGCAGCGCATCACCCGCGCGGCGGTGCTGCGCGAACTGCAGGGCGATGCGGTCACCTTCGCACGGGCGCGCGGCCTGAGCGAGCGAGAGGTGCGCGGGATCGCGCTCCGCTCCGCCCTGATTCCCATCGTCACGGGGGCCGGCCTGCTCCTCACCTTCATCGTGAGCGGCACCATCATCGTCGAGACCGTGTTCGCCCTCCCCGGGCTCGGGCTGCTGCTCCAGGAGTCCGTCACGTTCAAGGACCTCCCGGCCGTCCAAGGCGTCACACTGCTCATCGCGACGGTGATCGCGACGATCACCCTCATCGTCGATCTGAGCTATCTCTGGCTCGACCCCCGCGTGCGCACCAAGGAGCTGAACCGATGAACGCCTCGCTTCTCCGCGCCCCGAGGGCCCCCCGCACCGCCGCGATCAAGCTGCCCGGGCAACCGCACCGCGACTGGGCGTCGATCGCCTCGACGATTCTCCTCGCCGCCGTCGCGATCCTCGCACTGATCTCGCCCCTGCTGAAGGATGCGGCGACCGACCAGAGCATCCTCGACTCGCTGCTGCCGCCCGGCAGCCCCGGCCATCCGCTCGGCACGGATGAGCTCGGCCGCGACGTGCTGATGCTCACGCTGGCCGGAACCGGGTCCGCGGTCGTCGGCCCCGTGGTCATCGCCGCCGGCTCGATGCTGCTCGCCGTGATCTTCGGCACGCTCGCCGGCTACGTCGGCGGCGCGACCGACTTCGTGATCGGCCGCATCGTCGACGTGCTGCTCTCGCTGCCGGTCATGCTCGTCGCCCTGGTGGTGGCCGGCATCTTCGGCGCCGGATACTGGGTCACGGTGGCGATCCTGATCCTGCTGTTCTGCCCGTCCGACATCCGCATCCTCCGAGCCGGCACGACCGAGCAGGCGCCCCGGCCCTACGTCGAGGCGGCGCAGATGCTCTCGCTCTCGCCGGCGCGGATCATGTACCGCCACATCGTGCCCAACGTGTGGCCGCTCATCCTCACGAACCTCATGCTGGACATCGGCTTCGCGCTCGTCACGCTCTCGTCGCTGTCGTTCCTGGGCATCGGCGTCGCCCCCGGCACGCCAGACTGGGGACGCCAGGTCGCCGACGGCCGCGGCGTGATCGCCGACAACCCGGCGATGCTGATCGTCCCCGCGGTGCTCATCATCCTCGTCACCATGGCGATCAACCTGCTCGGCGATCAGCTCGCCGAGCGCCTGCGCGAACGGGGGCTGCAATGAGCGTCGCAGAGACGGCCGGCCTTCCCAACGCCGGCGGATCCACCGCGTCCGGGCTCAGCGGCTCCGGCCTGAGCGTCCGCGGTCTGACCGTAGACGGGCCGGCCGGCACCATCGTGCAACCGCTCGACCTGGCGGTGCCGCCCGGGCGGATGCTCGCGATCATCGGCGAGTCGGGATCCGGCAAGACCATGACGGCGCGGGCCCTGACCGGCCTGCTGCCGCGCGGTACGCGCGCGAGCGGCACGGCGACGATCGCGGACGAGGGCGATGGCGCACGCTGGGATCTCGGCGATGAGAGCGAGACCCGGTGGGCCCGAGTGCGCGGTCGACAGGCGGTGCTGCTCCTGCAGGATCCGTTCACCAGTCTGAGCCCCGTCATCCGCTGCGGTGCGCAGATCGAGTCGACGATCCGTGCACGGGTGCGGAACGCACCGGGAGGGGCCTCGCTCAGCTCCGCAGAGCTCACCGCCGAGGTCTCGCGGCGCCTTGCCGAGGTGCGCCTGCCCGTCGAGGTGGCCCGCCGCTACCCCTCCGAGCTCTCCGGCGGACAGCGCCAGCGCGTGGCGATCGCCGCGGCGCTGGCGGCCGAGCCGCGGCTGCTGATCGCTGACGAGCCGACCACTGCGCTCGACGCGAGCACGCAGGGTGAGGTGCTCGACCTGCTGCGCGAACTGCAGCGGACGCATCGGATGAGCCTGATCCTCATCTCGCACGATCTCGGCGTCGTCGCCGGCCGGGCCGATGAGGTCCTCGTGATGCGCTCGGGCGAGGTCGTCGAGCGGGGCGACGCCGCACAGGTGCTCGTGTCTCCGCAGCACCCCTACACGCGTGCGCTGCTCGAGGCGAACCCCACGATCGCCGAGGCGACGCGGGAGGCCGAGCCGATGGCGACCGGAGACGGTGCCGCCGCGCCGCTCGACGAGGCGACCGGCATCTCCAAGCACTTCGGGCGCGTGCCGGCGCTGACCGGTGCATCCGTCAGCGTCGCGGCCGGCGAGATCGTCGCGGTCGTCGGCGAGTCCGGATCCGGCAAGTCGACGTTCGCCCGCTGCATCGCCGGGCTGGAACTGCCCGAGGAGGGCGCGGTGCGGCTCGGCGGCCGCGTCCTGCCGCGCGGACGCCGGGGCCGCACGCCGGGCGAGATGCAGATCGTGTTCCAGGATCCGTACTCGACGCTGAACCCCTCGTTCACGGTGGAGCAGGCACTCGCCGAGGCGCTCCGCACGGCCGGACGCGGCTCGGACGCCGTACCGGAGCTGCTCGGCCTCGTCGACCTGGATCCGGCCCTCGCGAAGCGCCGGCCCGCCCAGCTCTCGGGCGGGCAGCGGCAACGCGTCGCGATCGCCCGTGCTCTGGCCCCGCAGCCGCAGCTCCTCATCTGCGACGAGAGCGTCTCGGCGCTCGATGTCTCGGTGCAGGCGCAGATCCTCACCCTGCTCGGCCGGCTGCGCGACGAGCTCGATCTCGCCATGCTCTTCATCACGCACGACCTCGGCGTCGTCGCGCGCATCGCCGACCGCGCGATCGTTCTGCGCGGCGGCGAGGTCGTCGAGGAGGGCACGACCACCCAGGTGCTGCGCGACCCGCAGCACGCCTACACCCAGATGCTCGTGGCCGCCGCGGAGCGCGAGGGCGCGAAGCGGGACGCGCTCGTCGACGCGACGCCCGACACCGACCCGCCGGCCGGTACGGATCCATCGACCGGCACGGGCGCATCGATCGCACAGGCGGATCCCGAACCCACGGAGGCGGATTCATGACCGGAACCACAGATCAGCAGGCCCTCACGGTCGAGATGCGCGACGGGGCTCGGCTGCCCGCCCAGCTGGCGGAGGGGCTCGACGCGGGCCGCCTCGCTCTCTGGGAGATCGAGCGCGACTTCTGGGCGCCGCGCACCGCGGTAATCTCCGACGCCGACGGGCGTCCGATTGCGGCAGCGCTCACGGCGGGCCGCCCGCACACGGCCTACCGCAAGATCGTCGATGTCGTCGCCGGCAGCGTCGAGAGCTTCCGCGTCGCAGTGGCCGTCTCATCGGATGCGCCGATCTCGGATGACGGGTCCCGGCCCGCGCCCATCGTGGTGAAGTTCGAGGAGCATCCGCTGCTCGCGCCGCTCGCCCCCGACTTCGAGGCCGCACTCGCCGACATGGGCTTCGCCCGCGAGGAGGATCCGCTGCCCTCGGTGCCCAGCACCCGGCCCGGCACCGAGGAGTTCGCGCGCGGCTGGGCCAAGTGGCTCGGGGCGGCGCCGAGCCGAGCCGCCCGCTACTACGGCCAGACCACCGACGTGACCTGCGGCGCGGTCACCGCGCTCACGGCGCTCGAGGCCGAGGGCCTGGGGCACTGGGGCGAGGACGGAACCGACAATCAGACCCAGGAGCTCGACTTCTGGCGCCGCGCCACGAACCTGCCGGCGTGCGAGCCGATCGGGCTCGCCGTCGCCACCGCGCACGAGATCACGGCGGCCGCGCTGGAGCTCGGGCGGCCGAGGGTGATCCTGAGCACCGAGGACTTCGTGCTGCTCGAGGACTGGGCGGACGACCCGGTCGAGCTGCGCCTGCGCACGCAGTTGCAGCAGGACTCGCTGCGTCAGGCCGAGGCGCTGGGACTCGAGATCGAGCGGCGCTGGATCCCGGTCGAAGAGATCCGGGATCTGGTCGCCGGCGGTGCCGATGTGTTCCTGCTGATCGCGCTGGCGCCGCTGATCAACGATCCGGCCCCGCACTGGGTCCTCGCGCACGATGTCATCGGGGACGCGCTGATCATCTCGGATCCGTGGGTCGAGTCGGAGCACGGCGAGACCTGGGTGGACACGAGCGCGCTGCCGATCCCGCTGCCCGGCGTCGACCTGATCACCCGCTGGAGCGAGCCCGCCTATCGCGGCGTCATCGTCGTGCCTCGCTGAGCGAGCAGCGCGACTATTCGC
>CAMFIY010000147.1 GCA_945952575.1 uncultured Leucobacter sp. | reverse complement strand
CCTACCTCCTCGACGAGGTCGAGGATCGAACCCTGCTCTCCGACATGGTGGGCCGGGAACTCACCGAGGTGTATCCGCACAAGGCGACTCAGATCGGCGAGCCCTTGATCCAGATCGACGGAGTGGCGAGCGCCAACAGCAAGGTGAGAGGCGTGTCGCTCACGGTTCGCCAAGGTGAGATCGTCGGCGTCGCCGGTCTCGTGGGGTCGGGCAAGAGCGACCTCGCCCGGATGATCCTCGGTCTCGAACCGACGATCACGGGAAGCTACACGATCGCCGGTACCACCGTCACGAAGCCGGTCCCGCGACGCATGCTCGATCTCGGCATCGGCTTCATGCCGGAGGACCGCCGGCGTGAGGCGCTCTCCCTGCAGCGCAGCGTCGCGGAGAACATCACGCTCGAGGTGGTCGGCACCCGCAAGTACAGCCCCTTCGGATTCCTGCGCGGAGGTGCGCTCAAGAAGGTCGCCACCGACCTCGTCGAGCGCACCGACGTGCGACCGCCGTTGCCCGAACGCGAGGTCGGCATGCTCTCCGGCGGAAACCAGCAGAAGGTCGTGCTCGCCCGGGCATTGACCAAGGAGCGGCGGGTCTTCGTCGTCACCGAGCCGACGGCCGGCGTCGATGTCGGCTCCCGCCAGCAGATATACGCGCAGCTCAGAGAGCTGTGCGACCAGGGGGCGGGGGTGCTCGCCATATCGAGTGATCTCGAAGAGATCATGGGCATCGCCGACCGCATCTACGTGATGAACAGCGGCACCATCACCACCGAACTCACCGGACCGCAGATCACACCCGAGGCGATCGTCGCCGGAGCGTTCGGTCATGCGGCACCGGCACAGGAAACGGAGAACGAGTCATGAGTCAAGCGAACTACACGGGAGTCATCGAGACCAAGCACATCGTGGGCGCGAACACCCTCAGCTTCGGGCAGCGCTTCGTGAGCGGCTTCGCGCTCTTCGGCGCGCTGCCGCCGCTGATGATCATCCTGATCATCGTGTTCGCGGTGTCGAACCCGGTCTTCCTCTCCCCGAACAACCTGGTCACGCTGGCGACGCAGGCGGTGTTCCTCCTGCTCGTCGCGCTCGGTCAGATGGTCGTGCTCATCACCGGCGGCTTCGATCTCTCGGTGGGGGCGAACGTCGCGCTCACCAGCGTCGTGTCCGCGACCGTGATGACCAGGGTCTACGGCGGCTACGAGGAGTTCACCGGGGTATCCGTCTTCTGGGGATTCGTCATGGTCGTGGTCGTCGGCCTCGTCGTCGGCCTCGTGAACGGCATCGGCGTCGCGTTCCTCAAAGTCAACGCGTTCATCGTCACCCTGGCATCGATGTCCATCTTCGCGGGCATCACGCTCGTGATCAGCGGAGGCTCGCAGATCAGCGGCCTTCCCATTTTCTTCACTCATGAGATCGGCTCGGGGCGGGTCGCGGGGTTCCCGGTTCCGGTGCTGATGATCCTCCCGGTGCTCGTCGTCATGCTCGTGGTGCTCAAGTGGACCAGGTACGGTCGCCACCTCTACGCGATCGGCGGCAATCCCAACGCGGCCACCGTCTCCGGTATCCGCGTCCGGCTCAACCTCATGGTGGCCTATGTCATCTGCGGCCTGCTCGCCTCATACGCCGGCTGGCTCCTCACCGCTCGCGTCGCCTCCGGCCAGCCGCTCCTCGGAGGCAGCTTCGCCCTCGAGTCGATCACCGCCGCGATCATCGGCGGCGCCGCGCTCACCGGCGGGCGCGGCGGAGTCGGAGGCACGCTGCTCGGCGTGATCTTCGTGATGGGTCTGACGAACGGCATGAACCTCATGCGCATGGACTCGAACCAGCAGAGCATCGCCATCGGCGTCGTGCTGGTCGTCGCGGTGGTGGCGGATCGCCTTCGCGCTAAAGCGAGGGCGAAGACGCTGGCATGGAAGGCGCGGTGACCGACATGGCTCCGATCATTGAGAAGCTGCTCGTCGCCAATCGCGCCGAGATCGCCTCCCGCGTCATCCGCACGGCGAAGCGCCTGGGGATCCCGACGGTGGCCGTGCACTCGGAGGCCGACGCGGAGCTGCCCTTCGTCGCCGAGGCCGAGGAGGCCCGTTCGATCGGTCCGGCGGCGCCGGCCGAGTCCTACCTCGACATCGACCGGATTCTCGAGGTCGCCGTCGAGACCGGCGCGACTGCCGTGCACCCCGGCTACGGCTTCCTCTCGGAGAGTCCGGCATTCGCGCGCCGCGTCGCAGCGGCCGGGCTGATCTGGATCGGGCCCTCTCCCGAGTCGATGGATCGCATGGCCGACAAGATCAATGCGCGCAACCTCATGGAAGCAGCCGGGGTTCCGGTCGCCGCGGGCTCCCCGGATCCGGTCGCCGATGTCGATGACGCGGTGCGGATCGCCGCGGGCATCGGGTATCCGGTGATGGTGAAGCCCTCCGGGGGCGGGGGCGGGATCGGCATGGCGATCGCGCAGGACGAGGAGGAGCTGCGAGCGGCCTTCGAGACCGCGCGCACACGGGCCGAGCGGTTCTTCGGCGATTCGAGGATCCTGCTGGAGCGGTACATCGCAAGCGCCCGTCACGTCGAAGTGCAGATCCTCGGCTTGGCGGACGGCAGCGTCATCGCCCTCGGAGAGCGCGACTGCTCCGTGCAGCGACGCCACCAGAAGGTCGCGGAGGAGTCGCCCTCGCCGGGGGTCGGCCCGGAGCTTCGCGCACGCATGCTCCGCGCCGCGGTGCGCGCAGGCGAGGCCGTGGACTACCGGAACGCCGGCACGGTGGAATGCCTGGTCGACACGGAGCGGGGGGACTTCGTGTTCCTCGAGATGAACGCGCGGCTGCAGGTCGAGCATCCGGTGACCGAGGAAGTGCACGGCATCGACCTGGTCGAGGCCCAGCTGCGCATCGCCGCCGGGCTGCCGGTGCAGTTCGATCCCTCCGAGGTGACGAGCCGGGGCCATGCGATCGAGATGCGCATCTACGCGGAGGATCCCGTTCGCTTCCTACCCGGCCCGGGCGAGATCACCCGCTGGTCCGCACCGCAGGGCGACGGGGTCCGGCTCGACGCGGGTTACCGCGAGGGGAACCGGGTCACCGTGACCTATGACCCGCTGATGGCGAAGCTCATCGTGCGAGGCGGGAGTCGGGAGCAAGTGCTGAACGCGGCCGCGCTGGCGGTCTCGGAGTTCGAGATCGAGGGACCGAAGTCCAACCTGCGCTTCTTCGGGGAGCTGCTGGCGGATGAGGAGTTCCGCAGCGGGGTCTACGACACCGGCCTCGTCTCGCGCATGCAGGCGCGAAGGCAAACGACGCAGGCCGCCGACCAGAAGCCCGCCGACTCGGCCCTCGCGCATCGGCAGATCAGGAGAATCGAATGAGCACGCACGCACAGCTGCGCTGGGACGACATCCCGCCGGCGATCCTCGAGCAGCGCGAGGCCGCCGACGGCAAGCCCGCGGTGAGCTACCGCTCAGCCGGGGATCGGTTCATTCTCGTCGAGTACGGCCCCACCGAGTTCGACATGAATCTGAACTTCTTCACGCAGAGCGTCATCGACGCGATCGTCGAGCACCCGGTACCCGGCGTGGTAGAGACGGCGCCCGGGTTCCGGTCGATCGTCTTCTCGCTCGACGGCAGCGTGCATGTCTCCGATGTCATCCGGGAACTCGACGAGATCCACACCTCCATCCCGGCGCTCAGCGAGCTCGTGCTGCCGAGTCGCGTGATCCGTCTTCCGGCCGCATTCGACGACAGCGCGTCGCGCGTCGCGGTCGAGCGCTACGTCAAGAGCATCCGAGACGACGCGGTCAACTGCGCCGGTGGCAACAACATCGACTACACGCTCGCCTACAACGGAGTCGCCGACCTCCGCGCTCTGGTCGATCACGTGATCTCGACGGATCTGTGGGTCGGATTCCTCGGCTTCTTCCCCGGCCTGCCGTTCATGTTTCCGCTCGATCCGCGCCACGTCCTCTTCGCGCCGAAGTACAACCCGACGCGGACCTGGACGCAGGAGGGGGCAATCGGCCTGGGCGGCCCCGCCTATTCGATCTATCCGGTGGAATCACCGGGCGGCTACCAGCTGCTCGGCAGAACCATCCCCGTCTACGACGTGCGACAGCGGAACCGGGCCTTTGCGCAGAGCCCGGTGCTCCTCCGCCCGAGCGACCGCATCCGTTTCTACGAGGTGGAGGAGGCGCAGCTGCTCGAGCACTTCGACGAGGTGCACGCCGACGCGTTCCGGTACCGCATCGAGGAGGAGCCGTTCGACGTCGGCGCCTATCAGCGCTGGAGCGAGAGCCTGCGATCCGAGGCCGAGGGCTGGCGGACCAGCCGAGACGCCGCTGCGGCGATGACTCCGGTGCCCTGAGCGAGAAGAGGGAGAGAACATTGGCGACTATCGAGGTGCTGAGCCCCGGGATCCAGACCACGATCCAGGACTACCCCGGCCGCATCGGCTACTTGGCCTCAGGCTACTATCCTGCCGGCCCCATGGATCATTACGCGTTCCGTCTCGCGAACGCCCTGCTCGGCAACACGTCCGAAGCCGCGGCTCTCGAGATCACGCTCGGTAAGATCGGGCTGCGATTCAGCGATGAAACGGACATCGCCGTCACCGGGGCGCCGACCGAGGTGACGATCGACGGAGCGCCGGTCGCCCACAGCGCGGTCGTCACGGTGCCCGCCGGCGGCGAGCTGCGCATCGGGAACGCGTCCGACGTCGGGTTCCGCGTCAATCTCGCGATCAGCGGGGGGATCGACGTCGAGCCGGTGCTCGGATCACGGGCGACCTACACCATGGGCCGGCTCGGCGGTGTGGACGGCCGCGCGCTGCGCAAGGGCGATCTGCTGCCCATCGGTTCGGAGACCGGCGGAAAGCGATTCGCATTGAACGCGGCGCAGCCCGAGTACCGTCACGACTGGATCCTGGACGTGACGCTGGGGCCGCAGGCCACGCCCGAGTACCTCGACGAGCAGGATCTCGAGGCGCTCTTCGCCGAGCCCTGGCACGTGGACCGCAACGCGAATCGCACCGGCATCCGGCTCGAGGCGCGGCGGCTGAAATGGTCGCGCACCACCGGCGGCATCGCCGGCGGGCACCCGTCGAACGTCCTCGACCACGGCTACCCCCTGGGCGGAGTGAACCTGAACGGCGACACGCCGGTGATCCTCGCCCCCGACGGCCCCACCGCCGGAGGCTTCGTCGTCGTCGCGGTGGTCCGCCATGCGAGTCTCTGGAAGCTGGGGCAGCTGCGCCCGGGCACGGACACGGTCCGCCTCAATCTCATCAGCATCGAAGAAGCCCAGGCCCGCGGAGAGGCGCTGGATCGCAGCCTCAGCGAATCGTTGAAGGGGATCTCGTGAACACGCCGGTGACCGTCGAGCTCAACTGCGACATGGGGGAGGGATACGGGCGTTGGAAGTTCGCGCCCGATGAGGAGCTGATGCCCTACATCTCGACCGCGAACATCGCCTGCGGCTTCCACGCCGGGGATCCGCGAATCATGCGGGACACGGTGCGGAAGGCGGTCGAGCTCGGGCTGCAGATCGGCGCGCATGTGGCGCTTCCCGACATCATCGGATTCGGGCGGCGCCGGATCGCGATCACCCCGGAGGAGATGCGCGACAACACCGTGTATCAGATCGGGGCGCTCAAGGCCTTCGTCGAGGCGGAGGGGGGAACCCTCGCCAACGTGAAGCCGCACGGGGTCATGTACGTGATGGCTCAGGACGACGAGGCGCTCGGCGAAGCGGTCGTTCAGGCGGTCGCGGATGTCGATCCGGCTCTCCCGCTCTACGCGCTGAACGACAAGAACGCCGGGATCGCCCGCGAGTACGGGGTGACCATCGTGCCGGAGGGTTTCGTCGATCTGCACTACGACCGGGCCGGGAATCTGCTCATCGAGCGCGTCAAGGAGGCCTGGGATCCGGAGTTCGTAGCCGCTCGCGCCGTGCGGCTCGTACGAGAGGGCGTCGTCGCGGCGAACGACGGCACCGACGTCGCCGTCAACCGGCAGACGATCTGCTTGCACGGCGACGCGCCGAACTCGGTCGATGTGCTCCGTACCGTCCGTCGGCGCTTGGAGGAGGACGGCATCGCCGTCGCCCCGCTCGTCGCGCACTGAACGCACCGTCCACCCGTACCCACCCCCATAGAACCGCAAGGAGCAGTTGTGACCGAAGTGAACGCCGATCTGTCGGCGAACGTCTGGAAGATCGTCGTCTCGGAAGGCGACGCGGTCGCCGAGGGCGATACCCTCATGATCCTCGAATCCATGAAGATGGAGATCCCGGTCGAGGCGCCCGTCTCGGGCACCGTCGTGTCGATCTCGGTCTCCGAGGGCGAGACCATCGATGAGGGAGTCCTGCTCGCGAGCATCGAATAGCGTGCGCCCTAGCGGGCGAGGTAGCCGCCCTCGACCGGCAGCGAGACGCCGGTGATGTAGGCGGCCTCCGGAGAGGCGAGGAACTCGACGGCGGCCGCCACATCCGCGATCTCGGCGATGCGTCCGAGCGGGATCGCCGCGGTCACGCGACGGGCCTCTTCCTCGGGGTCGGGCAGACCGGCCAGCCAGTTCTCGTAGAGCGGGGTGCGGGTCATTCCGGGCGCGACCGCGTTGACGCGAATGCCGAACGGCGCCAGCTCGACGGCGGCGGCGCGGGTGAACGCCTCCAGCGCGCCCTTGCTCGCGCTGTATACGCTCATCGTCGGCACCCCGGCGTGGGCCAGGCGCGAGGTGATGTTGATGATCGCGCCGCCGCTGCGTTGTGCGCGCATCTCCCGCGCCGCGATGATCAGCAGGTGCATCGCGCCGATCGCGTTGGTGTCGAACACCGCCCGGATCTCGTCCGCCGTGACGTCGAGGAGATCATTGGTGTGATCGATGGCCGCGTTGTTCACGAGGACATCGATCCTGCCGAACCTCTCCACAGTCGCGCGCACGAGGGCGCCCGCAGCCTTCGGCAGGCGAGTGTCGGCGGGGGAGAAACCTG
>CAMFIY010000146.1 GCA_945952575.1 uncultured Leucobacter sp. | reverse complement strand
CACCCGGCATCGTCCAGGCGGACTTCCCCGAGTCTCAGAAGGTCGAGGTCTTCGACTTCATCGCGAGCTCGGACTACTTCTCCGGCCCCACCTGGATGGCGACCGCCAAGGCGGCGCTCGACGCGGCTCACGGCATCGCGGACTCCAGCGTCGTCGTGACGATGGCCCGCAACGGCGTCGAGCACGGGATCCGCGTGAGCGGCCTCGCCGACGCGGGCTGGTTCGTCGGCCCGGCCCAGCAGGTGATCGGTCCCATGTTCGCCGGATACGCCCCCGAGGACGCCGGGCTCGACATCGGCGACAGCGCAATCACGGAGACCTTCGGCTTCGGCGGTTTCGCCATGTCGTCGGCCCCCGCCATCACCGCGCTCGTCGGCGGCACGGTCGACGAGGCCATCGCGGTCACCCACAGGATGGGCGAGATCACGGTCGGGCGCAATCCGAACGTCACGATCCCGCTGCTCGACTTCCTCGGTCTCCCGACCGGGATCGACATCCGCCGGGTCGTCACCACGGGCATCGTACCGGTCATCAACACGGCGATCGCGCATCGCGAGGCCGGGATCGGCATGATCGGCGCGGGCATCACGCATCCGCCCTTGGAGGCCTTCCACACGGCGGTCCGGGCGCTCGCCGATCGCTTCTCAGCGGAGCCGAAAGCCGAGGGATAGGGGCGCGAGCGACTACGCTCGTACTGCACCATCACCGACATCGCCGAGGTCAGGAGTTCATGAGCGCTCGACCAGCACATCCGGATGCCGCCGTCACCGCCGCGGCCGACGGCACGGACTCCCCCGCCAGGCAGCACCAGGTCGCCGACGTGCTGCGCGAGCGCATCCTGCAGGGCGAGCTCGCGCCGGGGGCGCGATTGGTCGAGCGGACCCTGGCCGCCGAGCTCGGCGTCTCGCGGATCCCGATCCGTGATGCGCTCAACATCCTTCGCGGCGAGGGCTTCGTCTCCGCCTTCCCGAATCGCGGCATGGTGGTCACCCCGCTCACGCGTCAGGACGTGGAGGAGCTGTTCGAAGTGCGCGAGGCGCTCGAGGTGCTCGCGGCGAGGCGCGCGACCGAGCACGCGACCTCCGAAGAGCTGGACCGGCTGGCGGCCATCCTGGCCGAATCCGAAGCTGCGGCGGAGCGCTCGGATGCGCAGACCGTCGGACGCTGCAATCAGGACTTCCACGACCAGCTGACCGCCATGGCGCACAACGTCCTCCTCACCTCGATGATGGAACCGCTCGAGGGCCGACTGCACTGGCTGCTGCGCCAGAACGACAATCCGCAGACGCTGCACACCGAGCACGCCGCGCTCTTCGAGGCGATCCGCAGCGGGGATCCGGATCGGGCGGCGAACCGAGCGCTCGCGCACGTGCGCACCAGCCGCCGGATCTGGCTCGAGACCGAGGCGCGGAAGGGTGGCGGCGCGGGCGGAGGCTCAGCCGCCTGATCCGGTTCGGCCCGCTCAGTAGGTCGGCGCCGCCGGCAGGTGCCGGTACTGCTCGAGCGTCTTGATGCCCTTCCGCTTCATGTCGGTGGCGACCTTCTTGCCGACGTAGCGATAGTGCCAGGGCTCGTACGCGTATCCGGTGATCTTCGTGTAGCCGTCCGGATAGCGCATGATGAAGCCGTAGCGGTATGCGTACTTTTTCAGCCACTTCCCGGCCTGCGTGCCGGCGAAGCAGCTGGTGATCGGGCAGCCCCCGGCACCGCCGAGATCCCCAGAGAACCCGGTCTGATGCTCGGAGTAGCCCGGGCGCGCCGACTGCTTCTCCGCCACCGCGCGACCGTAGGTCGCGACCTGCTGATTGAACACTGCGACCTGGGTCTGGTAGCTGCGGTATCCGCTGAGCAGGGTGATCGTGACGCCGTCCTCGCGGGCGCCCGCGGCCATCCGCTCGAGCGCGTGCGCCGCGACGCTGCGGAGCCGCTGACCGTTGTTGGAGATGCTCGGCAGGATCAGTCCGCTGGGCGCGTACGCCTTCGGCTTGAGACTGCGCTGCTTGTTGACGACGACCTGGGAGTTCGTCGGATCGTCGATCACGCGGAATCGGATCCGCTCCGTCGATGCCGAGGTCCGCTTCACGGTCGGGAACCCCGTCGCGAAGGCCGCGACGCGCACCGATATCCGGTGCTTCCGATCCTTCGAGGTGAGCCGGTACGTGCTCGCGTGCGCTTTGCGGATGGGAGCCCCGTCGCGCAGCCAGGTGTACATCTTCACCCGTGGCGCGACCGTGCCGGTGCTGACCGCAGTGGCCCGGAGCAGCCGGCCCACCCGGGTGGTCCCGCTGATCGTCGGTCGCGCGATCGCGAGCGTGCCGGTCTCCTCGATCGCGATCGGGGCCGCACCGCTCGGCGCGAGAGCCCGCCCCCGCGCCTCGGCCGTCCCCGCCGCCGAAGCCGGCGAAGCGAGCGAGAAGGCGACCGCGACCGCGAGCAGGCCGCCGGCCACGGCGCGGATTGTCGGCTGGATGGTGCGCATGCCTCGACCTTACCCCGGGCCGCCGGCACGGGCGAACAGGACCGCTGCTACTGCAGTCGGCGCCCGTGCCGACGCATCCAGCGCAGGGTCCGGCGCTGCTCGACGAGGATCATGACGAGCCCCATGACCCAGAGCGGGATCTGCACGGCGAACGCCACGCGGAACGCCCCGAGCGAGTAGTCCTCGGGCGCACCCGCGCCCTGCACGTCGAGCAGGAGTCCGATCAGCATGACGACGAGCAGAGAGGCGATGAAGCCGGCCGTGTTCACCAGGCCGGTCCCGAAACCCGAGAAGCTGCGCGGCGTGTGCGAGCGCGCCACTTCGAAGGAGATCATCGACGCCGGCCCGCCGATCGGCATGATCACGACGAGCACGACGAGCAGCCAGACGGGCGGAGAGCCCGGCCAGACGAGGACGGCGATCCAGGTCGCCATGATCCCGAGCACGACCCCGACGCTGACCCACACCCGCCGCTCGACGAAGCGCGAGGTGATGGGCCCGAGCACCACGCCGGCCGCCATCGTCGAGATCACGCCGAGGCTGAGCAGACCGCTCGCCGCCGCACGGCTCAGACCGACACCGCCCACCAGGAACGGGGTGCCCCAGAGCAGCAGGAAGACGTTGCCTGCGAACGGCGCGGTGAAATGGATCCAGTAGGCCAGGCGCACGCCGGGCAGGCTGAGCAACCGGCGGATCCGCACCCAGAAGCCGAGGCCGCGACGCGGCGGTTTCCCGCTCTGGATCGCGATCATCTCGGTCGCGGGCGGCGCCACGGCGCTCAGCTCGGTGGTGCTCTCGTGACCGGCGAAGGATCTCGCCTCGCGCGTGATCCGCCCCGGCCGGCGGGTCAGCCGCTCGAGCACCGTGCCGTCACCCGGGCGATCGCGCAGCACGACCGCGCCGAGCAGCGCGACGAGGAGACCCGTGGCGGCGAGGCCGACGAAGCCCGTCACCCAGCCGGAGAGGCCGACGACCGCGGCGAGCGGAATGATCGCGACCAGCTGGCCGAGCTGGCCGATCAGCCCGGTGAGCTGCGTGATGATCGGCAGCTGACGCAGCGAGAACCACTCGGGCAGCAGGCGGATGACGCTGATGAAGGTGCACGCATCGCCCGCGCCGACGAGCACTCGTGCGAGGATCGCGAGGCGCACGTCCAGCACGGTCGCCATCGCGAGCTGACCGATCATCATGAGCACGGCGCCGACCAGGATCATCCGCGTCGCGCCGAAGCGGTCGAGCAGGATCCCCACCGGGATCTGCAGGGAGGCGTAGACGATCAGCTGGATGACGGCGAACATCGACAGCGTGGTCGCGTCGATCCCGAAATGCTCCTGCGCGGTGGGCCCGAGCGCGGCGAGCGAGGAGCGCCCGGCGATCGCCACCGTGTACGCGGCGACGGCGACACCCCAGACCGCCCAGGGCAGCAGGGGCCGATGCGCGGTCATGGATCAATCGTAGCCGCGGACGGATGCCCGGATCACGATGCGCGCCGCGTCGGGGGCGGGCCCCGCGTCTGGGAGCAGGCGCCGGTTCGGTGGTCACTTCTTGCGCGCAATCCGAGACGGAAAGACCCCGAAGTGACCACCGAAGCGAGGGAGGAAGCGATGCGTTACAGCTCTGCGAGCGGACGCGGTGGCGCCCCCAGCGGCTCGCCTGCAACGCGATGCGTTACAGCTCTGCGAGCCGCTGCTCCTCATCCATGCGGATGCAGGACTCGATGACCGGGTCGAGAGCTCCGTTCATCACCTGGTCGAGGTTGTATGCCTTGTACCCGGTGCGGTGATCGGCGATGCGGTTCTCGGGGAAGTTGTAGGTGCGGATACGCTCCGAGCGATCCATGGTGCGGATCTGACTCGAGCGGTGCGCCGAAGCTTCGGCCGCGACCTCCTCGGCCTGCTTCGCGAGCAGGCGGGCGCGAAGCACGCGCATCGCCGCCTCCCGGTTCTGCAGCTGCGACTTCTCGTTCTGCATCGCGACCACGATCCCCGTCGGCAGGTGCGTGATGCGCACCGCCGAATCGGTCGTGTTCACCGACTGGCCGCCGGGGCCGCTCGAACGGTAGACATCGATCTTGAGGTCGTTCTGGTTGATCTCGACCTCCTCCGGCTCGTCCACCTCGGGGTACACGAGCACGCCGGTGGTCGAGGTGTGGATACGCCCCTGCGACTCGGTGACGGGCACGCGCTGCACGCGGTGCACCCCGCCCTCGTACTTGAGGTGCGCCCAGACGCCCTGCGAGGGATCCGACGCGTTCGACTTGATCGCGACCTGCACGTTCTTGTACCCGCCCAGGTCGCTCTCATCTCGTTCGAGGATCTCGGTCTTCCAGCCCTTGCCCTCGGCGTAGTGCAGGTACATGCGCAGCAGGTCGGCTCCGAACAGCGCCGACTCGGCGCCGCCCTCACCGCCCTTGATCTCGAGGATCACGTCGCGGGCGTCATCGGGATCGCGCGGGATCAGGAGCCTGCGCACCTTCTCCTGCGACTCGGCTCGCGCCTCCTCGAGACCCGGGATCTCTTCGGCGAACGCCTCATCCTCTCGCGCCAGTTCACGGGCGGCCTCGAGGTCGTCCCCCAACTGCTGCCACTGCTCGTACGCCGCCTTGATCTTGCTGAGCTCGGCGTAGCGGCGGTTCACCCGCTTGGCCCGGACCGCATCGGCGTGCAGTGCGGGATCCGCGAGTTCGTCCTGCAGTTCGCCGTGCTCGGCGATCAGTCCGGCTACCTGTTCGAACATGGGTGCCTCGGGCCTGATCAGGCGGTGGCCTGCGAACGCCGCGTCAGCGCCAGGAACTCCACGTTCGAGGAGGTCCCGCCGAGCTGCTTCAGCACGGACTCGAGCGCCTGGGCCTGGCTCGTCCCGGCGAGCGCGCGACGCAGCTGGTTCATGACCTCGGCCTCGGCGTTGCTGGTGAGCAGCTCCTCATGACGGGTCGAAGAGCCGCGCAGGTCGATCGCCGGGAACACGCGGCGATCCGCCGCCTCGCCGCTCAGGTGCAGCTGCATGTTGGTGACGGTCTCGAGCTCGCCGATCACGGCCTCGTCGACATGCGAGCCGGGCTGCGCCGAGACGCTGCCGATGATCGTGAGGGATCCGCCGTTCTCGATGTTGCGGGCGGCGCTCAGCAGGCGCTTGACCGGGGAGACCGCTGCGGCGTCGAGCTGACCTGCGGGCACACGTGCTCCCGCCGGCGCGATCGCATTGTATGCGCGGGCCAGTGCGGTCAGCGAGTCGATGAGCACGACCACGTCGTGGCCGAGCTCGACGAGGCGCTTGGCACGCTCCACCGCGAGCTCCGCGATGGTCACGTGATCCTCGGCGGGGCGATCGAACGTCGAGGCGATGACCTCGCCGTTGACGGTGCGCTGCAGCTCCGTGACCTCCTCGGGGCGCTCGTCGATCAGCACCAGCATCAGGTGCGCGTCCGGCTGCCCGATCGCGACCGCATCGGCGATCCGGCGCAGAGCGGTCGACTTGCCCGACTCGCGCGGACCCACGACGAGGCCGCGCTGGCCCTTGCCGACGGGGGCGAAGAGGTCGATGAGGCGCTGGGTCGTGTCTCCCTGCTCGGTCTCGAGACGCAGGCGCTCCGAGGGGTGCAGCGGGGTGAAGGCTGCGAAATCGGCGCGGACCTCCTGCTCGTCGACCGGCCGCGAATTCACGGTGTCGACGCGCACGATCGCGTTGTACTTCTGCCTGCCGCCTCCCTCGCCTTCGCGAGGCTGGCGGATCGCGCCGACGACCGAGTCGCCCTTGCGGAGGCCGTACTTCTTGACCTGGCCGAGCGAGACGTAGACGTCGCCCGTGCCGGGCAGGTAGCCGCTCGTGCGCACGAAGGCGTAGTTGTCGAGCACATCGAGGATGCCGGCGATGGGCAGCAGCACGTCGTCCTCGGCGATCTCCGGCTCGAGGTCATCGCCCTGTCCGCGACGCTTGCGCTCGCGCTGGCGGGTGCGGCTCGAGCGCTGGTTCTCGTTGCGGCTGCCGTTCCGTGAGTCGGATCCGCCGCGCTCGTTGCCGTTCCGCTCCGAGCCGTTCTCCTCGGCCGCAGCCTCGGTCCCGTCGTTGGCGCCCTCGGCGACCTGCGCGGCATTCGATGCGTCGCCGTTCGCCGCACCACCGGTCTTCTTTCCGCGGCTGCGGGTGCTGCGCTTCTTCGGAGCAGCGCCCTCGCCGTCCACACCGGCCTCGGCCGGGGCTTCGGCGGCGGTGGCGCCCTCGTCGCCGGAGGCGCTCTCGCCGGACTCCTGAGCGGCGTCCGCCGAAGCGGGCTCCTCCCCCGCAGTGGCGGAGGCGCGGCGCGAACGGCCGCGGGTGCTCTTGGCGGCGGGCTTGACGACAGCCGGCTCCGCGGCCTCGGCCGACTCGGCGGAGTCGGCCGCCGCAGTGTCGCCCGAAGCGTCGGCGACCGCGGCCGCCGCCTCGGCCGGGGCTTCGGCCTTCTTGCGCGAACGGGTCGCGCGCTTCTTGGGTGCTTCCGCAGCCGGCGCGTCGGCGGCGGCCTCGCCGGCCGGCGCCTCGGCAGCCGATGCC
>CAMFIY010000145.1 GCA_945952575.1 uncultured Leucobacter sp. | reverse complement strand
CGGGATCGATACGCTCGGGGTGCTCCGCGATGGAACGGCGGACGCGGACGTCGCTGCGATCACGCAGTGGCTGCTCCAGGTCGTAGCTCGGGACGGGGCTCGGGTGATCGCGGTCCTGCTCGATGAGGCGGTGCCCGACGAGTCCGCGGTCGTCGAACAGCTTTCAGCGGCAATGCGAACCGCGGGAGTGTCCACCCGTGTCGCGCCGAAGGTGAAGCCGGGTGTTCAGATGCTCGGCGACCTCATCCTGGTGCCCGTGGCAGGAGGGGCGCCCGTGGCCGATCGTCTGCAGGCGCTGCGCCTGTGCGATCTCGTGGTGATCGTCGCGGTGGTCGGTTCGACGCGGACGCGCGAACTGACCGGTGTGATCAGGCAGGCGACGGATATGGGAGCCGAGGTGGCAGGGGTGGTGCTGCTCGCAGAACGGCATCCGACCGCCGATGGGGTCGAGCCGGAATCCGACGCCTAGCAGTTCGGATTGGCGGGGAAGGTGCGCATGGACACCAGCCACCGCCCCTCGACCCGGCTCAGCACGAGGATCGACGCGGCTCGCTGAGCGGCGTTCCCGTCCTTCACCGATGTCCCGTCCGGTGCGTGCAGCTCGACGGATGAATAGTCCAGGCATACCCGGACGGTCATCGTCGGAGGGTCCGCCTTGTCGTTCCGCTTGGTGACGGTCGCGCTCACGAGCTTCGGCTCGCCTTTCTGCACGATCCCGTCCTCGAACATCTCCTGGGCGTTGACGGCGAGATCCTCGGCCGCGGCCCCGATCGCGACCTCGCTGAAGTCGACTCCGCGCTCCCGATCGCCGCGCGCGGCCGCTTCGGCTGCGATGAACGGGAGCACGAACTCGGCTCCGTCGCTTCCCCGCTTCCCCGGTTCCGCGGTCGCGGGTGACTGGGGGGCGGGATCCCGGGGGAGCTCCGCCCAGTCGGTCGGCGACGTCTCCGGCTTCGGCTCCGGCTGAGCCGGGCGCGCCACGAGCACGACGACGAAGGCGATCAACGCGAGCGCGACCACCGCGGCGACCCCGAACAGTATCCGACGCTTCATGCCCGTCCCCTCCTGGCTGTGCCTCCGATTATCTCAGGGTCCGGCTGTGTCGGCCGGGATCCGGGCCGGACTCTCAGCCACCGAACGCCGCCCGTCGCCGAACGCCGAGGCGCGCGGCGCGCACGATGTGCTCTTCTGTCAGCTCATCCGGGTCCACGCTGATGACCAGGCCGCGGTCGGCGAGGATGCCCGCGATCTCCGTCTGGTGGTCGTCTACCATCTCGCCGTGGTGTTTGCGGCGGGGCAGGATGACGGGCACCTTGCCTTCCTGCAGCGCGACCAGGATGGAGCCCACTCCGGCGTGCATGACGACCGTGTCCGACGCTGCGATCGCGGCCCGCAGCTCGTCCGCGGGCAACCACTGCGCGAGCGGTCGCCCGGCCAGCGAGAAGTCCGTGACGCCGACCTGCCAGGTGGTCTCCGCCGCAGGCAGGACCCGGTTCACCGCCTCGATCGCTCGGGTGAACGGCCACAGCTCCGATCCGAGGCTGACCGTCGCGCGATCCACTCGGGCGGCCCCGTCGGCGGGCTGCAAAGGGTAGGTCTCGAAGGCGTCGAATACGCTCGGGACCGGGGTCCAGCGAGGATCGTCCCAGTGCTCCGACTGCGTATACAGTTTCGCGCGGGTGAAGCGCTGAGCGAACTTCCCCGTGGAGGACGGGCCGGCGATTCGGGTGGCGCTGTCGATGAACCAGGTCTCGCAACGGTGCAATGCCGCAGCGAGCAGGTGCGGGGTGGAGAACAGCGCTCCGGTGCTGACGACCAGCTCGGGCTTGACTCTGCGGTGGATGCGCGTCGCCGCGGGTAGCGCGAGGGCCGCTTTCGCCATCTCGCCCGAGCCGACCCGCGGCACCCAGATGACCTCCTGGTCCCGCAGCAGAGACTCGGTCTGCGGGGTCCGGCTGGTCACCCACACGGCTCGGGATCGATCGATCCCGAGCCGATCGGTGTGGATCATGAGCTCGTCGAGATGGCCGCCGGCTGAGGCCACGAGCAGAGTCCTGGTCATCGGTGGGGCTCCTGAACGGTGTGTGGGACGCGCGTGCGGACCCGGGGGCTGGCCGGTTGCGCGGCGGGTGGTCGGCTGCGCATCGCGAGCGCGGCGGCGACCATGATGATGATCAGGCCGTGCGGGGATGCGCCGTAGAAGAAGAACTCGGCCAACGCCACCAGCAGCACGGTATTCGCGGCCAGGCCGGTGGCGCTCTGCCAACGGAGCGTGCTGAGGAACGCGAACGCGAACCAGACGAGGAACAGGACCGCTGCGATCACGCCGTAGGAGACGAGGACGATCCAGAACTCTCCCTGAGTGCCGATCGGGTCCACGGCCCCCGGCACGGTGAGCGTCCGACCGTACCCGAACAGCGGGGATCGGAGCACGGCCTCGATGGATTGCATATACAGCCAGCCTCGATCGACGAGGCTCGGACTTCCGGCACGCGCCTCCAGCCGGTCCGAGGTGGGAAGGAACTGGAACACCGCGACGCCGACGGCTGCGATGAGTCCGAACGCGATGATCCCGCGCGGGTCGCGCCGCAGCGCGAGGCGGATGGCCGCGGAGACCGCTGCGATGCCCACCCCGATCAGCATGCCGCGGTTGGTGGTGAGGATCGCCGGGACGAACGAGGCCACGAGCGCCGCGGTGAGCAGCCAGAACAGACGGGAGCCTCGGATCTGCACGAGGTATGCGACCACGAACGGCAGCAGGAGCGAGTAGGCGCTGCCCCACTGATTCGTGTAGATGAACGGAGCGCTCGGCCTCGGGTCGAGCTGGAAGTAGGAATCGGGGTTGTACTGATTCAGCGGCCGGATCACCATCTTCGCAACCCACTCGTTCTCCAGCAGGCCGCCGGGAAGGAGGTAGCTCAGCGGCGTGTGGAACACCCCGTTCGGGAACATGAGCGCGAGATACCCGCCCGCGACGATGACGAGCCACCAGATGGTGAGCACCCCGGTCACGAAGCGATCGGTGAGCGCGGTACGAGCGTTGTAGACGTAGACGAACACGACGGTGCAGGCGGCGTAGCTCGCGAGCCCGTATCCGAACCTCACGAGCTGCAGCCCACCGGTCAGGCCGATCACCGCGCAGGCCACCCAGGCGAGGAACAAGAGCCAGACGCCGAACCCACGCGGCACGCGGATGCCGCCCCGCGTGACGAGATACGCGGCCATCACGCACGCCGTCGGGATCCAGATGAAGTCCAGCAGGCCCAGCACCCACCAGAGCGGGAATCCGGCGAACGCGAGCGTCAACGGCCAGGAGGGCAGCCCGACGAGGGACCCCCCGGGGTGCGTTGCGACGCCGAAACGTGCCGGACGCCAGTGCTGACTGCTGCGCATGCGGAACGACCGGCCTCCTAGATGCCCTTGCCGAGACGCTGCACCGTGCGCGCCACCCAGTCGGCGGACATCAGCCGCAGCGAGATCGCGAGCGCGAGCCAGGCCTTCACCTGCGACGGATCCCGTTTGACCGACACCCCGACCCAGCGGCGTGCGATCCGGAAGTCCCCGTTGGATGCGCGGGCGAACGCGATCTGCCCGGCGATCCGAGCGTGCGCCCGTCGATCCTGGCGGAATCCGGGATGCGTGTCGAGCAGATACTCCAGACCTTCGGCGTAGGCGCCCCACTTGCCGAAGAAGTATGAGTTCTGGCTCCACGTGACGGAGACGAGCGGTTCGTTCACCACCTCGATGGCCCCGAGCCGTGACGTGCGGAGCAGCAGATCGTAGTCTTCGCCGTAGCTGCCGGGCAGATCCTCGTCGACGAGTCCCAACGGCCCCAGCATCGCGGCGCGGCGGAATACGAACGTGCTGGAGTGCAGTCCCGCCATCCGGTCCCGCAGCAGCTCTTCATGCGTCACCTCGGCCACGGGGACGAGCCGTTCGTGCTGCCGTTCGCCGTCGTCCAGCACCATCGCCGAGCCCACGAGGATCACTTCGGGCCGGAATCGCTCCATCTGGGCCGAGAGCTTCTTCGGCATCCACCAGTCGTCGTCGTCGAGGAAGGCCACATAGTCGTTCGTCGCCGCCATGATGCCGCTATTGCGCGCCCCGGCGAGACCCCTGCTGCGATCGTTCGCGATCGTCGTCACCGAGCGATGCGCCGGGACGGGCACGTCGGGGAGGTAGGGCTCCTCCGGGTCGAACACGACGACCACATCGATATCGCCCTCGTAGTCCTGGGCGAGGACGCTCTCCAATGCCCGCCGCATCTGCACCGGTCGGTTATGCGTGGGTATCACCGCTGTCACTGCAGGCGGACGCACCATCTCCACCCCTCTCAGGCGTCGTCGTGTCTTGAAGAAAGCGTATCCGCTCCCCGGGTGCGCGGGGAGGAGCGCTACGTACCCACCACTGATCTCGCCTCCGGCATCCGGAACCGATGCGTTAGGCTGCTGTCCAATCTGTGAGCGGACCTCACGGACTCTGTGAGCGGTGAGGTCGGGGGGAGAGAAGATGATTCGGCTTGCTGTGGTGGGCGTCGGCAAGATGGGTCTGTCCCACCTCTCGATTCTCGGAGCCCATCCGGATGTCGAGATCGCCGCCGTCTGCGACACCAGCGGCTACCTGCTCGATGTGCTCGGGAAGCACACCGGAGTCACCGGCTACTCCGACTACCAGAAGATGCTTGATCGGGCAGAGCTCGACGCCGTGGTCATCGCCACGCCGACGCGCGCGCACGCGGCCATGGTGCGCGCGGCTCTCGAGAAGGGCTTGCACGTGTTCTGCGAGAAGCCGCTGACGCTCCGCTCCGAGGACTCCGACGAGCTCGCCCGGCTCGCCGCCGAGCGCGGCCTGCATTGTCAGGTCGGCTACCACAACCGATTCGTGGCGGCGTTCGCGGAAGCGAAGCGGCTCCTCGAGCTCGGTGCGATCGGCGAGGTGACCCATGCCCATGCCGAGGCCTACGGACCCGTGGTCCTCCGGCCGAAGGGCGGCACCTGGCGTTCCAAGAGCTCCGAAGGCGGCGGCTGCCTCTACGACTACGCCGCCCACCCGCTCGATCTGCTGGCCTGGTATCTCGGAGAGCCCGACTCCGTGGGGGGCACGGTCATGGGGCGGATCTTCTCTGCCGACACCGAGGACGAGGTCTACTCGACACTCTTCTACCCCGGCGGAACCTCCGCCCAGCTGTCCGTGAACTGGTCGGACGAGTCCTTCCGCAAGATGACGACGCGGATCACTCTCACGGGCACCGGCGGCAGGATCGTCGTGGACCGGCAGGAGTGCCAGGCCTACCTCCGAGACGGAGCGCCGCCGCCCGAGGGCTACCGCCACGGCTGGAACGTCCGCTACACGACGGACCTCACCCCGCCGGTCTGGTTCTACCTTCGCGGCGAGGAGTACAGCGCGGAGTGGGCCTACTTCGTCGACGCCATCGGCGGAGACGCTCCCGAGGGCGTGAACTCGTTCGCGTCGGCGGCCGTGACCGACCGGGTCATCGAGATGCTGGTGGCCGACGCCGCGACGGATCGCTCCGGAGCCGGGCAGGCGCAGAGCTCCGCCCACCAGGCTCCGGCGCCGCGGGAGAGCCGCGGGCGTCGACGCTGGATGCGCAACGGAACGAGAAAGGATCGCGACTGATGGGCGAGACGTACCAGCTCGACCGGCTGCTGTTCGGCGACAACCAGTTCTTCGGGGTCAACCACATGTCCGAGGAGCGGGCGCGCGCGCAGGCGATGCGCTTCCAGGACTTCTCGGCGATGATGCGCGTGCTCGACGACGCGCAGGAAGCCGGCATCCACACGTTCATGTGCACGACGCACGAGCGGATCGCGGAGGTCGCCGCGCAGGTGCGCGACGACCGGGAGCGCTATTCGGCGTTCACCTTCTTCCCGTGCATGCCCTACGCGCACAAGTACGCCAACGCGATGACGGAGCTGGGTCCGCTCGGTGCGCTGAAGTCATTTCTGCCCGCGGACCAGAGCCTGATCGGCCTCGCGCTCCAGGGAGGCGCGGCCGTTGCGAAGAAGGACGTCGAGGCGCTGATCCGCATGCTGGTGGACGCCGAGATGACGATGTTCGCCGGATTGCCGACGCCGGTCGTATTCCTGCAGAACGTGGTCGTGGACCTGCTCCTCGGACTCGGCTTCGACGACGCCTTCACGGTGTTCGCCGATCACGTGCGGTCCCGCTACGGCGCAGAGCCCGGCTTCATCACGATGAACCTTCCCCGCCTGCTCGACACCCTCGATCGGGTCGAGGTGCGGAACCCGATCGTCTGCAGCAACCTCAACAAGCTGGGCTTCCGGATGAGCGGCGGTGCCGAGGCGTACGAGCGCGCGCTGGCCGAACGAGAGTTCCGCGCCATCGCCATGTCGGTCTACGCCTCCGGCGCGATCCCGCCGCGCGAGGCGTTCGACTGGGTCGTCTCCCATCCTCGGATCGAGTCCGTGGTCTTCGGCGCCTCGAGCGCTGCGAACATCCGCGGTACGGTGCGCGCCGCGGAGGAGGCCGGATTCCTCGAGTTCGTGAGCGGCAGCGCTGCGAGCTGAGGGCCCCCGCCCCGCCCGAACAGGCCTGGTCGGGCCATGAGTACTGATTGCTTATTTCTGCCCTGAGCCCCTCGCACGCGATGGGAGAATCCCTCGCAGGACCAGGCCATGCCCTGGGAACATCAAACGGTGGCGGCCTCTCCTGAGGACGGGCCGGGCCTGGGGGGAATGAAATGTCAGTTCGGCATTCTGGAGTTCGCAAACTGCTGGCGATCGGGGCGGCGTTCGCCGTCGCGATCGCGCTTCCGCTGCCCGTGGAGGCGGCCCGGGCCGACGACGCCCCGGTAGCGCAGGCGAGCGCTCAGCCCTGGATCGATGCGAGCCGGATCACCGGTCTCACCTCCGACACGGCGGCGGCGTCGTGCTGGGAGATCAAGCAACTCCACCCGGACTACCCGAGTGGCGCCTATTGGCTGCTCACGCAGTCGATGGATGCGCCGGGTCAGTTCTGGTGCGACCAGGAGACCGACGGCGGCGGATGGGTTCGCGTCGGTCAGGGACGGCAGGACTGGGAGTACTACGCGGCCGGCCGGGGCGCG
>CAMFIY010000144.1 GCA_945952575.1 uncultured Leucobacter sp. | reverse complement strand
GGCACTCCGGCCGGGTGCTCACACGCGGGCCGCTGATCGACCGGGTCTGGGGCAGCGACTACTTCGGCGACACCAAGCCCCTCGACGTGCACATCAAGCGGATCCGCTCGCGCATCGAGCAGGATCCGAAGGAGCCTCAGCTCGTGACGACGGTCCGAGGCGTCGGCTATCGCTTCGGGTAGGCGCTCCCGGACACGATCGCGAACGACGCAGTCCGAGCCCGAGACGGGCTCGGCGCACCCTGAAAACGCCTCCGGCGTTTTCTTCACGGGGGCGGGCGTCGGCTATCGCTTCGGGTAGGCGCTCCCGGACACGACGAAGGCCCCGGCATTGCCGGGGCCTTCGTGTCGGTCGTGGCGCCGAGGCTACTCGGTCTTCGCCGTCGCGTCGACGGAACCCGCGAGCGGGACGAAGCGCTGATACTCCGCGAGCGTGCCGTCGAGCACCGGCACCTGCCGCTGCACGTCCTGCCCGCCGGCGATCTGCAGGTAGGCCGTCACCGTCGCGCCGACCTTGAGGCCGGGAATCGAGACGATCTGGACGTTGGGGCTGGCGCTGGATCCGCTCTGGGAAGTGGCCGTGTCATCCACGATCATCGTCTCGGTGGTGGCCTGCAGATCCCCGAACTGCTGACCGCCCGGCTGGACGGTGAAGGCGGCGGACGCGAGCGCCGCTCCGTCCGCGCCGGTGAAGTCGATGTTCAGCTTCTGAGGCGAGGCGGTCGTGTTCACCGCGCTGAAGACGACGTTGAAGTTCTCGGCCGCGGCGTCGCCGATGAGCATCAGGTTGCGCACCTGGAGACCTTCGATGTTGACGTCGATGCCATCGCTCGGCGCGTAGGCGTCGGTGGTGCCCTGCGGGGCGAACATCGCGCAACCGGTCGCACCGATGGCGATGGCGGCCGCGAGGGCGAGCGACGAAGCGATCCGGGTCTTCTTCAAGGTGTGTCCTCCGGGCAGAGCGGGCGCGAAAAGCAGGCGCCGGAGAGCGGCGCACTCACTCACAGCATACTATCCGCGCACGAATTCACCGTATTCGGCGGTTCGCCCCTCGGCTCCACTCCTGCTGTGCGGGCCGCTTCGCCTCTGGCGGAATCGAGTGGTTTCGGCACCCGCACCCCCTCGTTCGGCGGCGCGGGATGTGGTATTCTATAGGTTCGCCTGATATATGCCACGCAAGGAGCCAACTCGATGCAGTTCGAGGTCGGAGAGACCGTCATCTACCCCCATCACGGCGCAGCCAAGATCATCGAGATCAAGAACCGCAAGCTCGGCGGCGAGAACAAGATGTGCGTCAAGCTGCAGGCCCTGGTCGGCCCCGGCGACCTGACCATCGTGGTCCCGATCGACAACTGCGATCTGATCGGAGTGCGGGATGTCATCGACAAGGAGGGCCTGGAGCGCGTCTTCGAGGTTCTGCGCACGCCCTTCACCGAGGAGCCCTCGAACTGGTCGCGCCGGTTCAAGGCCAATGGCGAGAAGCTGACCTCGAGCGACATCCTGAAGATCAGCGAGGTCGTTCGAGATCTTTCCCGCCGGATGCAGGACACCGGTTCGCTCTCGCAGGGGGAGCGCGGGATGCTCGCGAAGGCTCGCCAGATCCTCGTCTCCGAGATGGCGCTGGCCGAGAACACCGATGAGGAGAAGGCGTCGGCCATGGTCGACGAGGTGCTGGCCCTTCCGGTCTGAACCGCATAGCCGGCAGTCGGCTCACCTCTGCAAGCGGGATCCCTTCGCGCCGAGAAAGGCCGGTTCATGACCTCCGACGTCTCCCCTCACCACCTTCCCGTCCTCGGTGTCGTCGTCGTGGCGGCGGGCAGTGGTGAGCGCCTGGGCGCCGGACGTCCCAAGGCGTTCGTCGAGCTCGGCGGGCGCACGCTGCTCGAGCACGTGGTCAGCACCGTGCTCTCGATCGGGCGACCGGGCCAGCTCGTGCTGGTCGTGCCGGAGAGCCGAGCCGGCGAGGCGCTCGAGATCGCCGAGGGGCTCGTGCCCGCGGGCAGCGGCTGGCAGGTGTCGGTCGTCGGCGGCGGCCGCGAACGCCACGAATCGGTGCGCAAGGGGCTCGACGCCCTGCAGGACGGGATCGAGACGGTGCTGGTGCACGACGCCGCTCGCCCGCTCACGCCTGCGGCGGTGTTCGAGCGCGTCGCCGACGAAGTCGCCCGCACCCGCAACGGAGTGATCCCGGTGCTGCCGGTGGTGGACACCTTGAAGCGCGTCGATCTCTCCGGAACCGTGCGTTCGACGGCGGACCGACGGATCCTGGTCGCCGTGCAGACCCCGCAGGGCTTCCCCCGCGACACCCTCGTGGCCGCCCACCAGACGGCCCAGGCGCGCGAGGAGTCCGCGTCGCCCGCGAACGATGCGCCGACCGATGACGCGGAGGTCGTGCAGCGGTTCGGCGGGGTCGTGCACACGATCCCCGGCGATCCCAGGTCGCACAAGCTGACGAATCCCGAGGATCTCCTCATGCTCCACGGCCTGCTCGACCCGCTACCCGCGGACCGGTTCGATGCGGCGACGGCTCCCCCGGCAGAGCCCGAGAGCGCTCGCGGCGCGGCGGAGCCCGAGACGGATCCGGAACCGGAGACGGACGCCGAGCTCGACGGGGAGCCCGGCGGGCACGCCGAGACCGAGCCCACCGCGGCAATGTCGGCGATCGACTCGGCCTCGCAGCCGGTCGAACCGCCGAGCCCCGAGGCCGTCCGGGATGACGCTGAGGAGACGCTGACCGCGATCGTCCTGCCTCCGGCGCCCGATCCCGTTCGCGACGACACGCTCGACACCTTCGACCGGCTGCTCCGCGGCGAAGCGGATCGGGACGGGGCATGAACCCGGAGATCCGCGTCGGAACCGGCGTCGACGTTCACGCCTACAGCGCGGCTGCGCCGCTGCGTCTCGCGGGCCTCGATTGGCCGGACGAGCCGGGCCTCTCCGGCCACAGCGACGGAGACGTCGTCTGCCATGCCGTCGTCGACGCGCTGCTCTCGGCCGCCGGCCTCGGTGACATCGGCGGGCTCGTCGGGGTCGATCGGCCGGAGACCGCCGGAGCTGCGAGCACGGGTTTCGTTGCACGCGCGGTCGAGCACCTCTCCGAGGCCGGCTGGAATCCGGTGAACGTGTCGGTGCAGATCGTCGGGCAGCGGCCCAAGTTCGCGCCGCGCCGCGCCGAGGCCGAGGCGCGCATGACCGAACTGGTCGGCGCACCGGTGAGCCTCGGCGCCACCACGAGCGACGGACTCGGCTTCACCGGTCGCGGTGAGGGCATCGCCGCGATCGCGACCGCGCTGATCTCGCGGGCCTGACCGGTATCCGCTCAGCCGGTCCCGACACTGCCGGCGGCTCGGCGCATCCACCGACCGGTGGATGCGAAGATCCCTCCCTCGACCGCTGACGCCGGAGCGCCGGCACGGGCAGGCTGGTGCCATGACGAACACGAAGACACCCGGGCAGGCGGTGGTGCAGGTTCGCGGCCTGACCAAGCGGTACGGCGAGCGGGAGGTGCTGCGGGGTGTCGACCTCGACATCGCCCCCGGCGAGACCTATGCGCTGCTCGGCCCGAACGGCGCGGGCAAGAGCACCGCCATCGAGATCCTCGAAGGCTTCCGCAGACCGGGCGGCGGCGAGGTGCGCGTGCTCGGCGAGGAACCGCTCTCCGCGTCGCGCGCATGGCGCTCCCGCATCGGCATCGTCTCGCAGCAGACCGGCGACCTCGGCACCTACACCCCGCGCGAGCTCCTCGCCTACTTCGGCGGGCTCTACTCGCGAGCGCGCAGTGTCGACGAGGTACTCGCCCTCGTCGGCCTCACCGAGCAGGCGGGGCTGCGGGCGAGCAAGATGTCGGGCGGCCAGCAGCGCCGGCTCGACGTCGCGCTCGGGATCATCGGGCGCCCGGAACTGCTCTTCCTCGATGAGCCCACGACCGGTTTCGACCCGGAGGCGCGGCGTCAGTTCTGGAGCATGATCGATCAGCTCTCGAGCGACGGTACCGCGATCCTGTTGACGACCCACTACCTCGACGAGGCCGCTCAGCTGGCGGATCGCGTCGGCGTGCTCTCGGGCGGCACGATCGTGGCCGAGGCTCCGCCCGCGGAGCTCGGAGGGGCCGCCGCACGCGTGCCGATCGTCCGCTGGCGCGACTCCTCGGGTGAGATCCGTGAGGAGCGCACGGAGGCTCCGGGCGCCCTGGTCGCGCGCCTCGTCGTCGATGCGGGGGCCTCGGGCGATGCCGGCGGCGAGCCCCCGGAACTGGAGATCCGCCGCCCGACGCTCGAGGAGATCTACCTCGGCCTGATCGGTGCCGGCGAGGGCGATCCCGAATTCGCGACCACGACCGAGGAGGTCCACGCATGACCGCCACCGCGTTCCGCACCGAGGGCTTCAGCGGCAGTTCCCGCGCGCCCGGCATTCTGAGCGCCGGGCTCGCGGCGGTGAGACTCGAGCTCCGCGGCTACTTCCGCAGCCCGGACACGGTGTTCTTCACCTTCCTCTTCCCCATCCTGATGCTCGGGATCTTCGGGATCGCGTTCGACTCCATCGGTGAGATCGGCGCGCTGCCCGACGGGACGGGCGGCGTGCACATGGCCGGCTACTACCTGCCGGGCATGGTCGCCGCAGGCATCCTGCTCTCCGGATTGCAGAATCTCGCCACCGACATCGTGCGCGAGAAGGGCGAGGGCTGGTTGCGCCGTCTCGGCGGCTCCCCGATCTCCCCGATCAGCTACTTCATCGGCAAGGCGGGGCAGATCCTGATCACCTCGATCCTGCAGCTCGCGCTGCTGCTCCTCTTCGCATCGCTCGTGCTGCGCGTCGAGCTGCCGAGCGACCCGGCGCTGTGGCTGCGCTTCGCCTGGATCTTCCTCCTCGGCACGGCGACCATGACGATGCTCGGGATCGCCCTCTCGGCGCTGCCCCGGTCGTCGCGGAGCGCGTCCGCGGTGGTGATCCCGGTCGTGCTGCTGCTGCAGTTCATCTCGGGCGTCTACCTGCAGTTCTCGATGCTGCCGGCCTGGCTGCAGAACATCGCATCGGTCTTCCCCCTGAAGTGGCTGGCGCAGGGCATGCGCAGCGTTTTCCTGCCTGATCATTTCGCGGCCATGGAGCAGTCGGGGACATGGGATCTCGGGCTCGTCGCATTGAACCTGGGGATCTGGCTCGTGGCCGGGCTCGTCATCGCCCGGCTCACGTTCAGATGGCAGCGCCGTGCCTAGAGCGAAAGCATCGCTTTCGCCGCACGGCGCTGGTGCGGCCACTGCCGCAGCGTGCGCAGAGCCGAAGCACCGCTTCGGCCGCACGGCGCTGGTGCGGCCACTGCCGCAGCGTGCGTCGGCCCGGACCAGCCCTAGAGTGAGACCATGAGCGCAGACGCCTCTCCCCCGCCGCTTCCGGCTCTGGCCGAACGACAGCACGGGCGACCGATGCTGTGGTGGGACATCGCCTTCGCAGCGATGATCCTCCTGATGACCGGGGTCGCCATCGCGGACGCCTGGCCGTCGCTCGGGCCTCTGTGGTTCACGATCGGCGCGCTCGCGGTGCTCCTCATCGGCTATCTGGCCGTCGGGCGCGCTGCGCTGCATCGCGCAGGCCGCGGGCTCGAGGTCTCGGCGGGCGGCTACGCGTTCGTCGTGCTCGTGATCGTCGTCATCGGCTCGGCGACCGCCGTCGTGCCCTCCTTCGCCACGATGCAGACGCTCGGCTATCCGGTCATCTGGTGGCTCCTGGATCGCTACCGCGATACGGTGCTCGCGAGCGGGGTGCTCGCGCTCTCGGTCGGCACCGGATCCTGGGCGGCCTACCTGCGCGCGGGCGCGGATGACCCGGTGCTGCCCGCGGTCACCGTCGCTGCGCTCTCCTTCGTGTTCGCCGTCGCGATGGGCACCTGGATCTCGCGGATCTTCGAGCGCGGCGAGCAGTATCGAGCGCTTGCCGAGCAGCTGCGCACCTCGCAGGCCGAGGTCGCCGCGCTCTCTGCCGAGGCGGGTGCGTCCGCCGAGCGGGAGCGGATCTCGCGCGAGCTGCACGACACGCTCACGCAGACGCTGACCGGGCTCGTGATGCTCGGCGAACAGGTGGATCGCGCACTCGACGGCGGACAGGTCGATCACGCCAGAGAGCGGCTGGCCCGCGTGCAGGCGGCCTCCCGGGCTGCGGTGGAGGAGGCTCGCGCCCTGGTCGCGACCACGCACCCGCTCGGCGACGGCGGGCTCGAGCAGGCGATCCAGCGCGTTGCCGCCAGCCTGAGCGACGACGCCGGTCTGGCGGTTCGCTGCGAACTCGAGCCGCTCTCCCTCGACCGTGACCGGCAGGTCGTGCTGCTCCGCGCGACTCAGGAAGGGCTCGCGAACGCACGGCGGCATGCGCAGGCGAATACCGCGGTGGTGACGTTGAGCCGCGACGGCGAGGTCGCCCGTCTGACCGTGGAGGACGACGGCCTCGGCCCGCAGGGCGATCCGGAGGCGACCGAGACGCCGCCGAGCGGCTTCGGGTTGCGCGGCCTCCAGGATCGGGTGCGGCTCATCGGCGGAGAGATGCGCTTCGGTCCGAGTGCCGGCCGAGGGTCGCGGCTCGAGGTGCGCGTGCCGCTCGCAGCGGCGGCAGAGGGGAGCCCGCGATGATCCGCATCCTCGTGACGGACGACCACCCGATCGTGCGCGCCGGCATCTCGGGCCTGCTCGACGCCGAGCCCGACTTCGAGGTCGTGGCCGAGGCCGCTGACGGCGAAGAGGCGATCGAGCTTGCGCGCCGGATCCGGCCCGACATCGTGCTCATGGATCTCCGCATGCCCGGTATCGGGGGCGTCGAGGCGACGCGACTCCTCGTGCACGCGGAGGAGCCCGCTCCCCGCGTCCTCGTGTTCACGACCTATGAGGAGGACGATGAGATCCTGGGCGCCATCGCGGCCGGCGCGAGCGGCTATCTGCTCAAGGCGGCGCCCTCCGACGAACTCATCGCCGGGGTGCGCGCCGTAGCGACCGGGCAGACCGTGCTCGCCCCGTCGATCGCCGCCCAGCTGGTCTCTCGAGCGGGCGCCGGGGCGGGGGCCGGGGCCGGAGCCGGAGCGCCGCGTCTCACCGCCCGGGAGGCCGAGATCCTCGCGCTCGTCGCCGAGGGCCTCAGCAACCCGGAGATCGCGG
>CAMFIY010000143.1 GCA_945952575.1 uncultured Leucobacter sp. | reverse complement strand
CACCGACGACAGCGACAGGAAGAAGCTCGTCGGCAGCGTCAGAGGAGGAGAAGCGAGAGGCGCCTGGGGCTGGCCGGTCGGCCCGCAGGTGGATCACGCGGGGGCGAGCGGCAGCGAGATCGCCTTCGACCACGGCGTCGAGGTGTACTCCCCCGCAACGGGTGCCGCGTTCATGACCCCGGCCGCGCATGCGGACTGGCTGAGCCGCGGAGGCCCGAGCGGCGTCTACGGCTACCCCACCGCGAGCACGACCGTGGTCGCGGACGGCAGCTACCAGCGCTACGCGACCCGGATCGTCTTCACCGGCCCGGATGTCACCCGGGTGCTCAGGGTCGGCGCGATCACGGAGAAGTATCTGAGCGGCGGCACGCAGAACCCGAAGTGGGGCTGGCCCATCGGCGCCAAGGTCGACCTTGCGCAGGGAGCCGACAGCGTCGTCTTCAGCACGGGCGTCGCCGTCACCTCCAAGCTCGCCACCGTGTTCATGACCCAGAAGGCCTACAACAGCTGGATCACTCGCGGCGGGCCGAGCGGTTCGCTCGGGTTCCCCTACAAGAACACGGCCGTTCTTCCGGACGGCAGCTACCAGCGGTACCTGAAGTACATGGTCTTCTACGGACCGACCAAGGTCGTCACGCTGAAGGTCGGCCCGGCGAAGACGGCCTATTTCGCCGCGGGCGGCCCGAGCGGGAAGTGGGGCTGGCCGATCGGTTTGGAGAAGCGCAAGAGCGACGGATCGAGCACGATCCCGTTCCAGCACGGCACCGCGCACATCTCCAAGACGGGCAAGGTCGCCTTCACGTCGAAGTAGGCCGGACCCCGCGCCGGAATGCGATGCTCGTCGCCCTCCCGGAGCCCTGACCGCTTCCGCTTCAGCGCTCGGAAGGCAGGCCCCCGGCGACCAAGCCGCGGAAGAGGATCTTCTTGAGCCAGGCCGGCATCAGCCGGTAGGCGCCCTTCATCACGACGTTGCGCAGGTACTGCCCGGTCGTGACGAAGCCCATCCGCTTCAGCTCGCCCTGCAGCCTCCACTCGGTGCGAGCCTCCGTCCAACCGCCGCGGCGTCCGAACGCGCCGGCGCCGACACGGTATTTGACCAGCGGATCCGGGATGTTCTCGACGCGAGCGCCGCCCGCGATGAGCCGGATCCCGAGCCAGTAGTCCTCCATCTTGCCGAAGGGCTGATAGCCGCCGATCGCGGCGATCGCGGCGGCGCGATACATCATGGTCGGGTGGTTGAAGGGGTTGTGGGTGCGGGCATGCGCGCGGATCCGCTCCTGCCCGACGGGCGGCACCCGTCGCGCACCGGGAGCATCGGGATCCCGTTCGAACTCGATCATGCCGGTGCCGACCAGATCGTAGCCTTCGCCGAGCAGCTCCCATTGCCGGGCGAAACGCTCGGGTACCGAGACGTCATCGGCGTCCATCCGCGCGACGACCTCGTAGCCGCAGGCGGCGAGACCGGCGTTCAGTGCCTCGGTCAGGCCGCGGTTCTCGGGCAGCGCGACCACCTGCACCGGAATCGGGCTCGACTCCGCGATCCGTCGGAGCTCGGCGGCGAGCGCCTCCGGCACTGGCCCGTCCTGGACGATCACGGCCTCGGCCGGCGGCAGCGTCTGATCCTGCACCGAGCTCGTGAAGGCGGCGCCGAGGAACTCCGGCCGATCCCCGGCGTAGACGGGGAGGAGCAGCGAGAAGCCGTCGCTGCGGCGGGCCGTGGTGTCTGCACTCATATCCCCGCCAGCCTAGCGAGCGCGGAGGCGAATGCGATGGAAACGGGATGAGGGCGCCCGGCCGGTGCGGCCGAACGCCCTCATCCGATCCCTCCGCCTACTCGGGCAGCGGCGCGACGGAGAGGACGACTTGTTGCTCCACGGTTCCGTACCCCGGCTTCGCGTACGTCACCAGCACCGTGATCGTCGAGTCGGCGTCGTCCTCGGTCAGCTCGTAGGAACCGCTCTCGCTCACGACGCCGCGCGTATCGGAGATCCACTCGTAGGCGACCTCGACATCATCCTGATCGAACACGGCCGGGGTGATCACGACCGTCGCGCCCACCGGCGCGCCGTACCGCTCCGCGTCGGGATCCCAGCTCGCGTTGCCGACGCTGAGCGGCGTCGCCTCGACCAGCTCGTCCGCCGCCACATGGAGCTCGACGAGGTCGGACTCCGCGCCGTATCCGCGCTTGTAGTAGGTCACATTGAGCGCGATGTCCCGCCCGGCGTACTCCTCGCTCGGCGTGTAGCTCGCGGAGCTCGACACCGTCCTGCCCTCGTCGTCCACCCAGTCATAGGTGACGCCGACCGCCCCCTGGGCGAACCTCGGCGCCGTGAAGGCGGCTTCCGCGCCGACGGTCAGTTCGCCGTCGGTGAGGCCGCTCACGGAGTAGGGCGCGCTCACGGTCAGCTTGCCCGGCGGCACCGACTTGCCCGCGTAGAGATCCTGCGGCAGGTAGCCGCTCTTCCTCGCGATCACTCGAACCGACACGTACGCGCCGAGGTCCTTCGAGGTCAGCCTGTAGCTCGACGCGCTGCTGACCTTCCCGTCGGGCCCGGCGCCGTTCCAACGTTCCCAGACGTACGAGAGGCTGGTGCCCGCGGGCAGGCTGCTCCGCTTCACCGACAGCGTCTGACCGACCTTCGCGGAACCGCTGACCGACACCTTCGCGGCGTACGAGAAGTCCTTGGCCTTCGTCACAGCGCCCCGCTCGAAGTTCACGCTGATCGGTTTGGCGGCCGTCACCGTGACGGTCTTGCCCTTCGAGAGCCTGGTGCCGGCGGTGCCGAGTACCTGGATCGGGACGAAGGCCTTCTTCGACGCGCTCCATCTGACCTTCGCCACCTTGTAGGCGCCGGGGGCGACCGGCTGTCGATAGAAGCCCTTCACGCCCATGCCGATCGAGCTGCCGAGCTGATACGTCTTCGCGTCGTACAGCCAGAAATAAGTCTCGGACCTGTCGGTCTTCGACGTGGTGAGGTGCACGAGCCCGTTGGCATTCGCCGCCAGGTTGATCTTCACCTTCTTGCCGGCGCCGACGTAGACCGACTTCGCCTTGGCGCACGGAGCACTCGTCAGACCGTAGGGGCTCTTCGACGTACGCTTCGCCCAGTTGCTGTAGACGACGCGGACAGTGCCCGTTTTGGCGATCTTGGCGGTGTAGGCATTGCCCTTCCACGTCACGCTCTTCGCGTCGATCCAGTTGCACTTGCCGTCGAAGACGCCGATGCCCCCGTCCGAGAGCTTGAGACTCGTGTTCGCAGCGAAGCCGACGCTGCCGGTGATGGTCTGCGTCGTCGCGGCGTTCGCCGGCGTCGGCGCGAACCCGAGCATGCCGGCGGCCAACACAGTGACGCCCATTCCGGCCATCAGTCTGACCCGGCCACGCCGGAGTGCGGTTTCCACTGTCAAGGCGACTCCCCTTCGAACACTTTGCTCATTCATAGTATTGCGATTCGAAACTATCAGCCTCCGCGGCCCGAATGCAGCCGTCGGACGACGAAGCGGACGCCCACCCGGGAGTGGACGCCCGCTTCGGCAGAGGTCGGTTCTAGACCAGGATCCCGAAGTTCCGGACGACGACGACGTCCTCGTAACCGGGCTTCGAGTAGGTGACCTCCAGATGGATCGTCGTCAGCAGCGGCAGCAGGAGCGGCGTGTAGCTGGCGTCGGTGTCGACGACGTCACCGCCTCGCGTCCACTCGTACGCGACATCGACGCCGCTCTGAGAGAACGTCGCCGGCGTCACGACGATCGGCACCCCCACGGTCGCGCCGAGGAGATCGCCGACCAGTCCGCCCAGGCCCGCTTCGGTCTGCGCGGACACCACGGTCAGCACCCCCGGAGCCACGGTGACGCTCGAGGTGAACGTCCGGGTCAGATAGCCGGCCTTCGTCGCCGTCACGGTCACGGTCAGGGTCGCGCCCGCGTCATCCGCCGTCGGCGTGTAGCTGGGAGAGGTCGCACCGGCGATCACGCCGTTCGCCCCCGCGCCCCCGCTCCGCGACCAGACGAACGTGAAGGCCGTGCCCGCCGGGAACCCGGTCGGCATCGCGTCGAGCTGCTGCCCGACCATGGCGGTGCCGCCGCCGAAGGAGACCTCTGCGGTCGCCGGGAACGCCTGGGGCGTGCTGGTCGAGCCGGAGTCGAAGCTGACCTTGGTCGGCAGAGCCGCGGGGAGCGTGACCGTCTTGCCTTTCGAGAGCGACTTGCTCGTCGTCCCGAAGACCTGCACGATCACCCTGCGGCCCTTCGAGTCGATACGGATCTTCGCCACTTTGTACTTGCCCGGGTGGATCACCGTACCGCTGGTGGTCGCCTTGCTGACGAGCCGGTTGGTTCCCGCCTCGTACACGCGGAAGCTCTCACCGGACTTCCGGCTCTTGTTGACGATCTGGATCCGGGCGTTGGCCCGCACCTCGAGACTGCGTCCCGCCGTCTTGCCGGTGCCGAGCTTGACCCGAGACGCGACCTTGCAGGAGCGGCTGCTCAGGCCGTAGGGCGCCGCACCGCTCTTCGAGCTGTTGCCGTAGACGACGCGGTACGTGCCCGCCTTCCGCACGGAGATCCGATAGGTGTTGCCCTTCCACGTCACTGCGCGCGGCTTCACGAGGTTGCACGCATCCGAATAGAGGCGGATGGCCCCGGTCTTCGCGAGGCCCTTGCTCGGATTGGCCGAGTAGACGACCTTCCCGGTGATCACCTGGGTGGTCGCGGCGTTCGCCGCCGCCGGGGCGAGCCCCACCATCCCGAGTGCGATCGCGGCCGTTCCCAGGCCGACGAGCAGGCGCCTCCCGGCACCGCTGTGCGAAATTGTCGTATTCAAAGTTAGTCCCCCCAGACTTGAATGTGACTGACAGCATTGTCATTCAGATCGCACTGGGTGACCACAGCCACAAAGTTCGAGGTGCTAATCCCCCAATTAACGACCTGTCTGGAAGTTATCAGAAACTTCAGCCATCGGAAAGTCCGACGACGGATTGTTCATCCAACCGGGCCCTGCATCCGCCGGATCAGGTCCATGACGTCGCTCGGCACGCCCGCACCGGCGAGCACCTCGGCGTCCGGCCGGGGCCGCCTGCCCCAGCCCTCCCGCCAGCCGCGGCGCAGGCAGTCGCGCAGCAGCGGGCGGTCCTCGGCCTTCAGGTAGGTGCGCACCCAGCGGCGGGCCGTGGCCGCGATGTACATGGCCTGCTCACCCGGCCTCAGCGCGCGGCTGCAGCGGAAGACCCACAGCTTGTTGCGCACCTCGAAGAAGAAGCGCGGGCCGGGATCCTGATCGCTCGACCCGCGGATCTTCGTCTTGTGCATCACGACCGAACCGGGCACGAACAGGCCGCGCGCGCCGCGGAGCAGCCGCGCCGAATACTCGAAGTCGTCGTTCCAGAGGAAGTAGTCGGCGATCGGCAGACCGAGCTCGCGCACCCGCGCGGCGCGGAGGAACGCGGAGACGAACGAGATCGAGCGGATCTCCATCGCGTCGACGGCGGCGGCCCGCTCCCGCTCGGCGCGGGACGCCCCGATCTTCGCCTTCGGGGTGTTCATCGGGTGGTCGTCGCCGTCGGTCCAGATCACGCGAGATCCCATCACCGCCAGGTCGTCCGGTCCGGCGGCGCGATAGCGCTCGTGCGCCGCGAGGGCGCCGGCCAGCGCATCCGGCCCGGGAACCGTGTCGTCGTCCATCACCCACACCCAGTCCGCATCGGGCTCGGCCACCGCCGCGGCGATCCCGACCGCGAAGCCGCCGGCGCCCCCGGTGTTCTCGACGAGCCGGATCAGCCGGGCCCGCTCGCCCCAGGCGGCGAGCGCCCGTTCCGCAGCCTCGCCGGAGCCGTCGTCGCTCGCGTTGTCGACCACGATCAGCCGGTCGACCGGGCGGGACTGGGCGGCCAGCGCCGCCAGCGCCTCACCCAGGAGCTCTCGCCGGTTGTAGGCCACCATCACTGCGGTCACGCGCACGGTCAGTTCTCCTCTTTCGGCGGCGAGGCCTTCGCGACGGTACGCTTCACCATCTTGTGGATCTGGGCGTAGTCGGGGTAGGCGGGATCCACCTTCGGCGGGACCAGGTTGAGCGACTTCGGCGTGAACTCGCGCGCCTTCGCCGCCAAGTCGACGAAGCGTCCGAGCATGTCGTTCGGAATGTTCGTATCGACCAGAGATTTGCCGGCCTGCGCGACCTCCTGGAAACGGAGCAGCACGTTCGTGGGGCTCATCTGGGCGAGGATCGCCGCCTGCAGTTCGCGCTGGCGCTCCATCCGGTCGTAGTCGCCCGTCGCCGAACCGTAGCGCGATCGCGCGAACCAGAGCGCATGGTGCCCATCGAGGTGCTGCTTGCCCGGCTGGATGTACTCGTCGACGTTGTTGCCGTACTGGTCGCCGCCGATGGGCAGCGGTTCCTTCACCGTCACCGTGACGCCGCCGAGCGCGTCGATGAGCTTCGAGAAGCCCTTCATGTTGAGCAGCACGTAGAACTGCACCTTGAGCCCGGTGGCGCCCGAGACGGCATCGGCGGTGGCCTGGATGCCCGGCGAGGAGCCCTGCGACTCCGCCTTGGGATAGAGACCGTCGTAGACCTCGCGGCCCGGCGCCGCCTCGAGTTCGGCGTACACGGCATTGAGATAGCAGGTGGTCAGGCAGCCGTCGCCGTCGCCGAAGACGCTCGGGCCGACGCCGAAGCCCTCCGGGAACTTCTCATGCATCGGCGAGCTCCGGGGGAACGGCATCTTCTGCAGCTCGCGCGGCAGACCGATGATCGCGGATCGCCCCGTCTCGGCGTCGACGCTCACCAACGAGATGCTGTCGGGGCGGAGCCCCTCGCGATCAGGCCCCGAATCGGCGCCGAGCAGCAGGATGTTGTAGCGCCCGTCGACCGGCTCGACCGCCGGCGCGCCCGGGCCGAAGATGTCGCCGATCGCGCCGCGGAGGACGCCGACGGTGGTCGCCGTCCACGCGGCCCCCGCCACCGGCAGCAGGGTGAGCAGCACCGAGACGATCGCGACCGGCGCGCGCCAGCCGTTCGAGAGCCGCACCAGGCGGGTCAGCCGCAGGGTGTCGAAGCCGAGGATCAGCCAGAGGATCGCGTAGAAGGCGATCACGATCTGCACGCCCAGCAGTACGAGCGCTGTCTCTTATACACATCTCCGAGCCCACGAGACGCTCATGAATCTC
>CAMFIY010000142.1 GCA_945952575.1 uncultured Leucobacter sp. | reverse complement strand
ACTATCGTGCGACTCCGGATATGACCTTCTGGGCCACGGCCAGCCTCACCGAGCTCTCCGGGCCTCCGGCGCCGAACCAGGCCCCGACGGCCTCGTTCGCCTACACGCCGACCAATCTCGACGTGGCATTCGACGCCTCCGCTTCCGCGGATGCGGACGGATCCATCGCGAACTGGGCGTGGAACTTCGGCGACGGCGCCTCCGGATCCGGTGCACTGGCGTCCCACACCTACGCGGCCGCCGGCGGTTACGACGTGACCCTTACGGTGACCGACAACCAGGGTGCGGTCGGCACCTCGACCCAGCGGGTGAACGTCACGGCCCCGACCGGCACGCCGACGACGCGTGAGGTCGTGTCGCGGGATTCGTCGTGGGCGTATCGGTATGCGACCTCGGCGCCGCCGAGCGATTGGGCGCAGGTCGGCTTCAACCCCTCGGGTTGGTCGACGGGTGCGGGTCCGATCGGATACGGCTCGACGCTGGTGGCGACGAACCTGAACCCGGCGGCGGCGACGGCGGATCGTCCGATCTCGGCCTACTTCCGCTCGACGTTCGACGTGGCGGATGCCTCGAAGGCGGTGTCGCTGAACCTCTCGGCGATCGGCGATGACGGCGTGGTCGTCTACGTCAACGGCGTCGAGGTCGGCCGGAAGAACATGCCCACCGGGACGATCACGAACGGGTCGTACGCGGTCGCTGCTCGACGGGTCACCGTCGCGCAGAACGACATGCTGACGATCGATGTGCCGAAGAGCCTGTTGGTGAACGGGACGAATGTCATCGCTGCCGAGACACACGTGAACTATCGTGCGACTCCGGATATGACCTTCTGGGCCACGGCCAGCCTCACCGAGCTGCGCTGACCCAGGATCCTCTGACCGCCCCCTCTCGCCGCTCCGGGATGCAGGGGGCGGTCAGCCGCGCCGGCGCGAGCCCGCGTCGCTGCGCCTATGCCGGCGCGAGCCCGCGCCGATCCGGCGAACCCGGCAGGTTGATCTCCGGATAGTGCTGCTGGTTGAAGCGGGAGAGCTCGGCCAGTGCGTGCCCGATCGCATCCGCCGCGTAGTGGGCGGGATCCCAGACTCCGTAGAGCGTGATGTCGAGGTCGTGGTCCGTCATCTCGATCGGCACGGTGCGCAGCCCGAAGATCGGGTCGTCGCTCAGGATCGCGACGCCTCGGCCGGCGGCGGCCAGCGCGCGGGCCAGCGCCGTCACCGAGGTCTCCGCGCCGACGGTGTAGCTGAGTCCGGCTTCGGCCACCGCCACATCGAAGATCTGCCTGGCCCGATGGGTGTGATCCATCACGATGAGCGGCTCGGTGACGACCTCGGCGAGCGGGACGCTCTGCCTCCCGGCCAGCGGATGCGCGGGCGGAACCATCGCCCAGACGTAGGCGCGCCCGAGCACCATCCACTCGTACTCCTTCGGCGGCGCGAGCGTGCCGATCGCGAAGTCGGCCTTGCCGCGCTCGAGGTGGGAGTAGACGTGCTCGGGCAGCGCCTCGACGGCGTTGCCGATGATGCCGCCGGGGCCGGATGCGGCGACGAACGGCGCGACGACATCGGCGATCGTGGTCGACGCCGCGACGGCGGTGAGGTCGGTGACCGCTCCTCGGGCGATGGACTGCGCCGCCGACCCGGCACGGTCGGCGCGGATCAGCAGATCCTGAGCCACCGGGAGGAACGCGAGTCCGGCCTGGGTGAGCGTGAGGCCGCGCGGACTGCGATCGAAGAGCCGGAAGCCCAGCTGGGCTTCGAGTCCGCGGATCTGGCGGCTCAGCGACGGCTGGGCCACGTGCAGCCTCTGTGCCGCCGCGTGCAGGGATCCGCTCGCGCTCACGGCGGTGAAGTAGCGCAGCAGTCGCAGTTCCATGAGATGCCTCCCGAGCATCACTCTAATAGATACTCGGTATTTGCGGGAATAGCTGAACCATTCCTAGGCTGGGGTCACACCGCCAATGACGGCGGTATCACGCTTGGGAGGAACACATGGACGCTCACCACGGACACGATCGCCGCAGTCGCCGCAGACTCATCACGGGCCTCGTCGCGGCCGCCGCAGCCGGTGCGCTGGCGCTCACGGGCTGCACGGTCTCGAAGCAGGGCGGAGGCGGCGCGGAGAAGCCGGCCGTCCTGACCGTCGCGGCATCGGCCGCGATCACGACCTGGGATCCCGTGCGATCCTTCTCCACCGAGGCCCTCTACCTGGGCAACGTCTACGAGACCCTGCTCAAGAAGAACCCGGAGGGCTCGGCCGAGGACTTCACCCCGGTGATCGCCGAGAGCTGGGAGCCGAGCGCCGACGGCAAGACCTGGACCTTCCACCTGAACCAGGCGGCGAAGTTCCACGACGGCACGCCGGTGAACGCCGACGCCGTGAAGCAGAGCATCGAGGCGGCGAAGGAGTACGGCGGGGCGTCGTTCATCTGGGCGCCGCTCGAGAAGATCGAGACGCCGGACGAGCAGACGGTGGTCATGCACCTGAGCTACTCGGCGCCGATGGACCTCATCGCCTCGGCGACCTACGGCGCATGGATCGTCGAGCCCTCCGCGCTCACCGCATCGAAGGACGACGAGGACTACTTCGCCAAGGGCATCGACGCCGGTACCGGCCCCTACACGGTATCGAGCTACACCCCGGGCAGCGAGGTCGTGCTCAAGACCGCGAAGGACTACTGGAATGCGGACAACGCCCCGTACTACCAGACGGTCGACGTGAAGATCACGCCGGACGCGGTGACCGCGCAGCAGATGCTGACCGCCGGCGAGATCGATCTCGCCACCTCCCTGCCGATGGAGAACGTCGACTCGGTCGCGAAGCAGACCGGCGCCGAGGTGCGCAAGGCGAATTCGCCGTTCAACTTCCTCGCCTACTTCAATACGAAGCGGCCGCCGCTCGACGATCCGAAGGTGCGGCAGGCGCTCAGCTACGCGATCCCCTACCAGGACCTGATCGACGTGGGCGCCTACGGCTACGGCACGCAGTCTCACGGCCCCGTGCCCAAGGGCATCTTCCCCTACTCGGAGAGCGTGCCCCAGTACAGCTACGACCTCGACAAGGCGAAGGCGCTGCTGAAGGAGTCCGGCCATGCCGACGGACTGAAGCTCACCCTCACCTACGCCTCGGAGAACCCGTCGGAGGCGCGTTTCGTCCCGCTGATCAAGGACGCCTACGCGAAGATCGGCGTCGAGCTCGACGTGCGCGCCGAACTGTTCAACCAGCAGTGGGAGGAGGCGAAGGCCGACCCGAAGAAGGCGCAGGACATCTTCGTCGTCTACTACTGGCCGACTTACAGCGATGCCGGCGTCGACAACCTGAACAGCCTCTTCGCCTACACTGACAAGCCGTTCTTCAACCTCAGCTACTGGCACGACGCCGAGTACGAGAAGCTGCTCGGAGAGGCCGGCAAACTGACCGGCAGCGACCGTCCGGCCGCGCAGGCGAAGTACGAGGAGGCCATGAAGCTGCTGGTGGAGCAGGCGCCCGGCGCGTTCCTGTACGACCCGCAGGCCGTCATGGTGGTGCCGAAGGACCTCTCGGTCGGCGAGTTCAACGAGAACTACCCCTTCACGACCTTCTTCGCATCCATCAAGCCGAAGGCGTAGGCGATCGGGGGCCGGGCACCGGCCCGGCCCCCGATCCCCGCCCGATCCCGAGGAGAACCCCGTATGTGGCGATTCATCGCCTCGCGGGTGGGCAGCGCGCTTCTCGTGCTGCTGGTGCTCACCGTCGTGGTGTTCACCCTCACCCGCATCATCCCCTCCGACCCCGCGGTCGTGTACGCCGGACCCAAGGCTCCTCCGGAGGAGCTGGCCCGGATCCGCGAGCGGCTCGGTTTCGACCGCCCGCTGCCGATCCAGTACCTCAGCTACCTCGGCGGCCTGCTGACCGGCGACTGGGGCGATTCGCTCTCGACGCGGCGGCCGGTGCTGACCGAGTTCGCCGTGCGACTGCCGGCGACGCTGGAGCTGCTCTTCGCCGCGATGCTCTTCGCGCTCGTGGTCGGGGTCGTCCTCGGCGTCCTCGCCTCGCGCAAGCCGGGCGGGATCCTCGACGCGGTCATCCGCTTCCTGGCGATCGGAGGCATCTCGATGCCGGCGTTCTGGCTCGGCCTGCTGCTGCAGGTGCTCTTCGTCGGCCGGCTCGGGATCCTCCCGGCCACCGGGCAGTTCAGCAAGGAGCTGGCCTTCGTCAGCCCGGTCGCGCACGTGACCGGCTTACCCTACTTCGACAGCTTCATCACCGGCAACTGGGTGGCGTGGTCGGACGGGATGGCCCACCTGATCCTGCCCATGCTCACGCTCGGCGCGTATCCGCTCGGCCTGATCGCCCGCATGACCCGCGCGTCGATGCTCGAGGTGCAGTCGCAGGACTACATCTTCACCGCCGAGGCCTACGGGCTCCGCGAGCGCATGATCCGCTGGCGGCTGGCGCTCAAGAACGCGATGCCGCCCACCCTCACGGTGACCGGGCTCTCGGCCGCCTACGCGCTCACCGGCACCTTCTTCGTCGAGGTGGTCTTCAACTGGCCGGGCCTCGGCCAGTTCGCGGCGAACGCGATGCTCGCCGTCGACTACCCGTCGATTCTCGCGATCACCATGCTGGGGGCGGCCGGCTATCTGCTCGCGAACCTGATCGTCGACATCGCGCAGGCGCGGATCGATCCGCGCGTCCGAGTCTCGCGGAAGGGGGCGTCGGCATGAGCGCCCCGCTGACCGCATCCACGCAGCTGCCCGACTTCGCGCCGATGGAGCAGGGCCCGCTCGCCCGCACGCTGCGCGTGTTCCGCAAGGATCGCTTCGCCCTCGTCGGTGCGGTCCTCATCATCCTGGTGCTGCTCGCCGCCGCCATCGGGCAGTGGATCGCGCCGTTCCCGGACCAGGGACTCGGCGTCACCGACGTGCCGAACCGCAACCTGCCTCCGAGCGCCGTGAACTGGCTCGGCACGGATCAGCTGGGCCGCGACATCCTCAGCCGGATCCTGCTCGGCGCCCGCCCGGCGATCACGGTGGCCTTCGGCGTCGTGCTCCTGGCCGGCCTCATCGGGATCCCGCTCGGCGCGATCGCCGGCTATCGCGGCGGCTGGCTCGACAACGTGCTGATGCGGATCACCGAGATCTTCCAGGCGTTCCCGCCGCTGCTGCTCGCGATGGTGATGGTCGCCCTGCTCGGTCCGAGCCTCACGAACGCGGGCATCGCCCTCGCCATCTCCTGGTGGCCGTGGTACGCCCGGCTGGTGCGGGCCGAGGCGGTCTCGCTGCGGGAGCGCTCCTACGTCGAGGCGGCGCGTTCGATCGGCGTGCCGACGTGGATCATCATCCCGCGCCACATCCTGCGCAACTCGCTGACGCCGGTGCTGGTGCAGGCGACCGTCGACATCGGCACGGTGGTGCTCGCCGCCGGCTCCCTCGCCTTCATCGGTCTCGGCGCGCAGCCGCCCGCCCCCGACTGGGGCCTGATGGTCGCCGAGGGGCGGGGCTCGATCTTCACCTACTGGTGGATCTCGACCTTCCCCGGCCTCGCGATCTTCTTCACCGTGCTCGGCTTCAACCTGCTCGGCGATTCGATCCGAGACCTCCTCGACCCGCGGCAGGTGAAACGATGAACGAGTTGCTGGTGATCGAGGATCTCGAGGTCGAGTTCCGCGAGCGCGGTGAGGTGAGCAATCAGCCGCTGCGCGGAGTGAATCTGCGGATCGGCCGGGGCGAGATCCTCGGCGTCGTCGGCGAGACCGGCTGCGGCAAGAGCCTCACGGGGCTCGCGGTGCTCGGGCTGCTCCCGGCGGGGGCGGTGCCCAGCGGGCGGATCCTGCTGGACGGCGCCGAGCAGGAGCTCGGCCGACCCTCGCCGCACCGGGGCGATGTCGTCTCGCTCGTGTTCCAGAACCCGGGCACCGCGTTCAACCCGGTGTTCACGCTCGGTGCGCAGATGGACGCCGTCGTCGCGCGGCATCGAAGCGGGGGAGGCGGCCGCGGGCTCGACCGGAAGGCGAGGCGCGCCCACGTCCTCGACTACCTCGAGCAGGTCGGCCTGCCGGATCCCGAGCGGGTCTACGCGAGCTATCCGCACGAGCTCTCGGGCGGCATGCTGCAGCGCGCGATGATCGCGATGGCGCTCGTGTGCGAACCGAAACTGCTCATCCTCGACGAGCCGACCACCGCGCTCGACGTGACGATCGCGAAGCAGATCCTCGAGCTCGTGCTCGCGCTGCGGGATCGCTTCGACTTCGGGGTGATGCTGATCACGCACAACCTCGGCGTCGTGCGCGAGATCTGCGATCGCGTCGCGGTGCTCTACGCCGGCCGGGTGATCGAGACGGGCGGGACGGAGCAGGTGCTGACCGCGCCGTCGCATCCGTACACGCGCGGGCTGCTCGGCGCGCTGCCGGCCAGGCACCGCTCGGGCGAGCGGCTCGACGCGATCACGGGTTCGGTGCCCGCGCGTCTCGTCGGCGTGACCGGCTGCGTGTTCGCGCCGCGTTGCCCGATCGCGATCGAGCGGTGCCTCACCGAGGACCCGGAGCTGGTGGAAGTGCCGGGTGCGGCTGACGGCGACGCCGGCGCGGTCGCCCACACCTCGGCATGCATCCGAACGGGGGAGCTGCGATGAGCGACATCCTGCAGGTGGACGGAATCAGCAAGGTCTTCACGGCTCGCGGTCGCGAGTTGCGGGCGGTCGACGGGGTGAGCTTCTCCGTCCCCGAGGGCGGCACCTTCGGCCTGGTCGGCGAGTCGGGCTCGGGCAAGTCGACCGTCGCGCGGTGCGCCCTGCGGCTGATCGAGCCGAGCTCGGGAACGAGCCGCATCGACGGCGAAGATCTCGGTGCGATGCGCGGTCGCCGCATGCGCGGGATGCGCGCCATCGCGGGCATGGTGTTCCAGAACCCGGTGGCGGCCCTCAACCCGCGACTCACGATCCGTGATTCGATCGCCGAGCCGCTGCGCACCCACACGAGGCTCGGCCGCGCCGAGATCACCGCGCGCGTGCACGCGCTGCTCGACGAGGTCGGCCTGAGCCGGGCGCACGCCGAGCGCTATCCGCACCAGCTCTCGGGCGGCCAATGCCAGCGGGTCGGCATCGCGCGGGCCATCTCGACGCAGCCGAGGCTGCTCGTGCTCGATGAGCCCACGAGCGCGCTCGACGTGTCGGTGCAGGCCCAGGTGCTGAACCTCCTCTCCGAGCTGAAGCAGGAGCATCGCC
>CAMFIY010000141.1 GCA_945952575.1 uncultured Leucobacter sp. | reverse complement strand
GTGCAGGAGCTTCGCGCCGCCGGTGTGACACCGGTCATGGCGGCGAGCGATCGCGCCGACTTCCTTCCCCATCTCGGCGAGCGCACCCCCGTCGGGCTCTCCTCCTCGGCCGGGGACGCCGGGCCGACACTCGCCGGCCTCGAGATCGCGCTCGTGCTCGGCGGGGACGGGACGATCCTCCGCGCCGCCGAGATCCTGCGCGGATCCGGCTGCCCGATTCTCGGAGTCAACCTCGGGCACGTCGGGTTCCTCGCCGAAACGGAATCGCACGACCTCGACTACACGATTCAACGCGTGCTCGCCGGCGCCTACACCGTCGAAGAGCGCACGACGCTCGACGTGCGCGCGGTCCTCGACGGCGAGCTGATCGCCGACACGTGGGCGGTCAACGAGGCGAGCGTCGAGAAGCGCGGCCGGATGCTCGAGGTGGCCGTCGGTGTCGACGCCAGACCGCTCTCCTCCTTCGGCTGCGACGGCGTGGTGCTCGCGACGCCCACCGGGTCGACGGCCTACTCCTTCTCCGCCGGCGGCCCCGTCGTCTGGCCGGGGGTGCAGGCGCTGCTCATGGTGCCCCTCGCCGCGCACGCCCTCTTCAACCGCCCGCTCGTGGTCGGCCCGGATTCGGTGCTCTCGGTCGAGATCCTGCCCGAGAGCGGCGGGCTCGGCGTGCTGTGGTGCGATGGCCGACGGCGCACCGAACTGCCCGTCGGAGCGGTCGTCGAGGTGCGGAGCTCTCCGCTGCCGCTGCGACTCGCGCGCATCGACGAAGCCGTGTTCACCGACCGACTGGTGCGGAAGTTCCACCTGCCGGTCGCCGGATGGCGCGGGGCGGCCGCGGAGCGGAAGGCATGATCGAGGAGCTGCGGATCCGGGATCTGGGAGTGATCGCCGAGGCCACGCTCGAGCTCGGCCCGGGGTTCACCGCGATCACGGGCGAGACCGGTGCGGGCAAGACCATGGTCGTGACGGCGCTCGGCCTGCTCATGGGCGAGCGCGCCGATTCCGGAGCCGTGCGCAGCGGCGCCGAGGCGGCTCGCGTGGGCGGGCTCGTGCGCACCGCGGACGCCGAGGTCTCCGAACTGGTCGAAGACGCCGGGGGAGTCGTCGAGGAGGGCGATCTCGTGATCACGCGCACGGTGAGCTCGGAGGGTCGGAGTCGCGCGAGCATCGGCGGGGCGTCGGCACCGGTCGGCACGCTCGGGCGGCTGGCCGAGCGTCTCTTCACCGTGCACGGGCAGAGCGAGCAACTGCGGCTGCGCAGCGGGGCGGCCCAGCGCGAGATGCTGGATCGCTTCGGCGGCGGTGAGCTGCAGCGCGTTCTCGCGGAGTATCGGACGCTGCACGCATCGCGCCGGGCGCTCGCCGAGGAGCTGGCCGAGTTGATCGATGCGCGGGATCAGCGCGCTCACGAGGCCGCTCGGCTGCGCGGCGAACTCGAAGAGATCGCCGCGGTCGATCCGCAGCCCGGGGAGGAACTCGAGCTGCAGCAGCAGATCGAGCGACTGAGCAATCTGGAGGATCTGCGGGCCGCGAGCTCGGAGGCGCTGCGAGCGCTCTCGAACGACAGCGACGACCCGTTCGCCGCCGATGCGATAAGCCTGGTCGATTCGGCGCAGCGCGCGCTCGAGCGGGTGGCCGCCGTGGATCCGCGCCTCGCCGCGGTCGCCGAGCAGCTCCAAGACGTCGGGATCAGGCTCAGCGACGCGGTGCGATCGCTCTCGGGGTACGCCGGGGACCTCGACCAGGACGGCCCCGCGGAGCTGGCCCGTGCGAATGAGCGCCTGGCCGCGCTGAACGGCCTGATGCGCAGCTATGGATCCGATACCCGGGCAGTGATCGCGCACAGCGCAGCGGGAGTCGTGAGACTGACCGAGCTCGACGGCGACGACGCGCGCATCGGCGCGCTCGAGGCGCGCGAGCAGGCCGCCGCGGAAGGGGAGCGAGCGCTCGCCGCCTCGCTGACCCTGCTGCGTACCGCCGCCGCCGCCGAGCTGTCCGAACAGGTCACCGTCGAGCTGCGCGAGCTCGCCCTGCCCGACGCGCGGTTCGTCGCCGCAGTCGAACCCGCCGAGCTCGGCCGGCACGGCGCGGACGAGGTGAGCCTCCTGCTCCAGCCCCACTCGGGAGCCGAGCCGAGGCCGCTCGCGAAGGGGGCCTCGGGCGGCGAGCTCTCGCGGGTGATGCTCGCGCTGGAAGTCGTCGTGGCCGCGACCGACCCGGTGCCCACCTTCGTGTTCGACGAGGTGGACGCGGGGGTCGGCGGAGCCGCCGCCATCGAGATCGGGCGGCGACTCGCCCGGCTGGCGCGGAGCTCGCAGGTGATCGTGGTCACCCATCTCGCCCAGGTGGCCGCGTTCGCGAACAACCACCTGCAGGTCGTGAAGGACTCCGCGGGAGGGTTCACGCAGTCCAGCTGCCGGCGGCTGCACGGCGCGGATCGCATCGCCGAGATGGCCCGCCTCCTCTCCGGCCTCGAACGCTCCCAGAGCGCGCTCGAGCACGCTGCCGAACTGCTGGAGATGGGCAAGTCCGCGTGACCGGCCGGGCGATGTCCGCGGCCGGTGCTACTCTCGGCCCATGAACATTTTGCCCCGACGTCGGCAGCGCCGAGATGCAGAGCCGGCCCAGGATCAGGGTGTCGCGATCGCCGCCGAGCAGGAGCATCCCGACATCGTGCGCGTCGACCTGGAGTCGCTCGACGCCGAGACGCGCCAGATGTACCGGGATGCGCGGGAGGCGGCGGCCGCCGAGGCGGCCGAGGAGGCGCTGGGGCGCAGCAATCGCCGCGAGTTCATCGTGCGGAGCCCGTTCCAGCTCGGCTTCATCGTGACGCTCGGCGGTCTCGTCGCGATCCTCGTCGGGGCGATGATCGGTCAGCTCAGCACCATCATCATGTACGTGGTCGGTGCGCTCTTCATCGCGCTGGCGCTCGAACCGGTCGTGCGCTGGCTCGAGCGGCACGGGGTGAAGCGTCCGCTCGGCATCGGAATCGTCTTCGCGAGCTTCCTGCTGATCGTCGCCGGCATCCTCGCGGTCGTCATCCCGATGATCGCGAATCAGATCGTCACGCTGGCGCGCACGGCCCCCGCCTACTTCACCGACATCCTGAACCAGGAGTGGTATCAGGCGCTCAAGGAGCGCTTCGGCCAGTACATCGACTTCGACGAGCTCCTCAAGACCGCGCAGAGCTTCGTCGCGAGTCCGGACAACTGGGCGCAGGTCGCCGGCGGCGTCTGGCAGGCCGGTATCGGCATCGCGAACGGGGTGACCGCCGGGCTCATCGTCCTGATCCTGAGCCTCTACTTCCTCGCGTCGCTGCAGGCGACCAAGCGGGCGTTCTACTCGATCATGCCGCGCTCCAGCCGGGCCAGGGTCATCGACATCACCGAGCAGATCACCAAGTCGGTCGGTGGATACGTGAACGGCATCGTCATCCTGGCGCTCATCAACGCGGTGCTCGGCTTCGTCATGATGACCATCGTCGGGGTGCCCTTCGCCGGCCTCGTCGCGGTGGGCGTCTTCTTCCTCGCACTGATCCCGCGCTTCAGCTCCGTGCTCTCCACCGTCCACGTCGCCGGGGTCGCGCTCTTCAACTCCCCGACCGCCGCGATTATCGCCGCCGTGTACTACCTGATATACATGCAGCTCGAGGCATATCTCCTCACGCCGAAGATCATGAACCGCGTCGTCTCGGTCCCGGGAGCCCTCGTGGTGATCGGCGCGCTCGCCGGCGGCACGCTGCTCGGCCTTCTCGGCGCACTGATCTCGATCCCCGTCACCGCGATGATCCTGATGATCGTCAAACAGGTCTGGGTGCCCCGGCAGGAGCAGTTGTAGCGATGGGTCCGACGGCTCGTTCCGTGTCCCCACTGTTCAGCACGCCGCGCGGATGATAGGATCGAAGCCCGTGGGAGTTCAGAGAAACGCGGCCGGTACAACCAAGCACATCTTCGTGACCGGAGGTGTGGTCTCCTCTCTCGGCAAAGGCTTGACCGCCGCCAGTCTCGGCAATCTGCTGACAGCGCGAGGTCTGCATGTCGTGATGCAGAAGCTCGATCCATATCTCAACGTGGATCCGGGCACGATGAACCCCTTCCAGCACGGTGAGGTCTTCGTCACGGACGACGGCGCCGAGACCGATTTGGACATCGGGCACTACGAGCGCTTCCTCGGCATCAACCTCTCGCAGGCCGCCAACGTGACCACCGGTCAGATCTACTCGACGGTCATCGCGAAGGAGCGCCGCGGCGAGTACCTCGGGGACACCGTCCAGGTGATCCCGCACATCACGAACGAGATCAAGCGTCGCATGCGTCTGCAGGCCGAGGAGACGCCCCGGCCCGACGTGATCATCACCGAGATCGGCGGGACGGTCGGCGACATCGAGTCGCAGCCCTTCCTGGAGTCCGCGCGTCAGGTGCGCCATGAGCTCGGGCGCAAGAACGTGTTCTTCGTGCACGTCTCCCTCGTGCCGTTCATGGGAGCCTCGGGCGAGCAGAAGACCAAGCCCACCCAGCACTCGGTCGCGGCTCTCCGCGCCCTCGGCATCCAGCCCGACGCGCTCGTGCTGCGCAGCGATCGCCCGGTCACCGACGACAACCTCCGCAAGATCGCGCTCATGTGCGATGTCGACGAGGACGCCGTGGTGAACGCGATCGATGTGAAGAGCATCTACGATCTCCCGCGCCTCTTCAACGAGCAGGGACTCGACCAGACCATCGTCGATCACCTGGAGCTCGCCGATCAGGCGCCCGCCGTCGACTGGAGCGACTGGCAGCCGGTGCTCGACGCCGTGCACGACCCGAAGGGCGAGGTCGACATCGCGCTCGTCGGCAAGTACATCGATCTGCCCGACGCGTACCTCTCGGTGACCGAGGCCATCCGCGCCGGCGGATTCGCGCATTCCACGAAGGTCAACATCAAGTGGGTCGCCTCGGACACCTGCGAGACGCCGGAAGGCGCGCGCGAGCAGCTGAGCGACGTGCACGCGGTCTGCGTGCCGGGCGGCTTCGGCGTGCGCGGCATCGAGGGCAAGCTCGGCGCGCTGCGCTTCGCCCGCGAGAACGGGATCCCGACCCTCGGCCTGTGCCTCGGCCTGCAGTGCATGGTGATCGAGTTCGCGCGCGACGTCGCCGGCCTCGAGGGCGCCTCCTCGACCGAGTTCGACCCGGGCACGCCGGTGCCCGTCATCGCGACGATGGCCGAGCAGGTCGAGATCATCGACGGCGGCGATCTCGGCGGCACCATGCGCCTCGGGCTCTACGAGGCCAAGCTGGCCGACGGCTCGCTCGCGGCGGAACTGTACGGGGCGCCCCTGGCCAGCGAGCGTCACCGGCACCGCTACGAGGTGAACAACACCTACCGCGCGCAGATCGCCGATGCCGGGCTGAGCTTCTCGGGCACCAGCCCCGACGGTCAGCTTGTCGAGTACGTCGAGCTGCCGCGCGAAACGCACCCGTTCTACATCGCCACCCAGGCGCATCCCGAGCTGCGTTCGCGCCCGGGACGCCCGCACCCGCTCTTCGCGGGCCTGGTCGGCGCCGCCATCCAGCGCCGTGAGGCCGCGCACCTCTTCGAAGACTAGGAGCGCGCATGGGCGGTGCGCCGACGCGGAGAGCGCTCACTCCTGAAGCGGGTGCCTCGCGCTACCTGCGGCACGTCGCCCTCGAGCGCGGCCTCTCGCAGAACACCCGGGACGCCTATCGTCGAGACCTCGACGCCTACTCTCAGTGGCTCGAACGACGCCGCATCGCCGATCTCGCGGAGGTCGATCCCGAGCTGCTCGCCGAGTACGTCGCCGAGCTGAACGGCGCGAACGCGACGCCGGAGTCGCCGGCGCTCTCGCCGACGACGGTGACCCGACGCCTTTCCACGGTTCGCGGCATGCACCGCTTCCTGTTCGAGGAGGGGCTGCTCGCGGATTTCGCAGGGAGCGGCGTGCGTGCGCCGAAAAAGGGGAAACGACTGCCCAAGGCGCTCTCGACCGAGCAGATCGAAGCGCTTCTGGCCGCCGCGGGCGGTGACGACCCGGTCGGGTTGCGCGATCGGGCGCGGCTCGAACTTCGCTGCGCGAGCGGCGCGCGCGTGAGCGAGGTCACGGCGCTCGACGTCGACGACCTGATGGCGGGACTCGACACGGGAGACGAGCTCGGCGACGCCTGGACCGACCCGGAGCAGGCACTCGGGAACGGCGGCTTCATCCGCGTCACGGGCAAGGGGTCCAAGCAGCGGGTCGTTCCCTACGGCAGCTATGCCGGTCGCGCGCTCGCCGCCTACCTGGTGCGGGCGAGACCGGGAATGGTCGGGGCGGGCCGAGGCACCCCGGCGCTCTTCGTGGGCCCGCGCGGCGCCAGGATCTCGCGGCAGAGCGTGTGGCTGGTGATCCGCGCGGCCGCCGAGCGGGCCGGAATCGAGGCGGAGATCTCGCCGCACACGATGCGGCACTCCTTCGCCACGCACCTGCTCGCCGGCGGGGCCGACGTGCGCACCGTGCAGGAGCTGCTCGGCCACGCATCGGTCACGACGACGCAGATCTACACCCAGGTCACCGCGGACACGCTCCGCGAGCACTACCTGACCGCGCACCCGCGGGCGAAATAGTCCCGCGTCGAAGTAGAGAACGACAGAACGAGAGAGCGAGAGAGCCCATGCCGCTGGATGTCAGGGAATCACTGATCGCCGAGCTCCGGGAGGTCGTCTCGGCCGAGGCACTCCTGACCGTGCCAGACGACCTCGCCGGACTCGAGCGGGATCGCTCGCGAGTCCCGGGAGGTCGCGCGGCGGCTCTGGTACGGCCGCGGAATACCGCGGAGGTGCAGGCGATCGTCCGTATCGCGGACCGGCACGGCGCGCCGATCGTGGCGCAGGGCGCCCGCACCTCGCTCGCAGGCGCGGCCACCGCGGTCGAGGGCGCGATCCTCATCGATTTCGCCGATATGAACCGGATCCTCCGCATCGACCCGGTCGAGCGCCTGGCCGTGGTGCAGCCCGGCGTGCTCGTCGCCGACCTGGCCGCCGCGGTCGAACGGGAGGGGCTCTTCTACGCGCCGGATCCCGTTTCGTCTCAGTGGGCCTCGCTGGGCGGCACCATCGCGACGAACGCCGGGGGCATGCGCTGCATCAAGTACGGCGTCACCCGGGAGTCGATCCGGTCCCTCGAGGTCGTGCTCGCCGACGGCAGCGCCGTGCGCACGCGCAGGGACACGATCAAGTCGG
>CAMFIY010000140.1 GCA_945952575.1 uncultured Leucobacter sp. | reverse complement strand
ATGGTACTGCACTCGGGAGGGTGTGGGAGAGTAGGACACCGCCGGACCTCTTCACAGGGGCTGGTCTCAATTACGAGACCAGCCCCTTTTTTATTTTCTGGGCTTCCTCTGAGGCCGATGCCGGCGTCGGCGAAGCCCGGTCGTCATCGGCTCGTGAAGAATAAGGCCGATGGATGTCGATTTGAATTCAGAATAAGTATGGTTTATTATCGATCCTGTTGATCTTTCGGCGTGACAGCGTGGAGCGTGCATGTATCCGGTGCCAGTGGTGGTGATGGGGGTCTCGGGTTCGGGCAAATCGACCGTCGGCCGCCATATCGCCGCTGTGGGCGGGCGGGAGTTCATCGACGCGGACGACCTGCATCCCATCGAGAACCGCCGCAAGATGGCGGCGGGCGTCCCGCTCACCGACGACGATCGGCTGCCCTGGCTCGAGGCCGTCATCGACGCATTGAGCGCAGGGGAGCGACCGGTCCTCGCCTGCTCGGCGCTCAAGCGCGTCTATCGGGACCGGCTGCGCGCGGGAGTCCGAGACCTCGCCTTCGTCTACCTCAGCGGAGATCCCGAGACCATCGGCTCACGCCTGCAGGGACGTTCGCACGAATTCATGCCGGACAGCCTCATGTCCACCCAGTTCGAGACGCTCGAACCCCCAGTCGACGAGCCGCGCGTGCTCGAACTCGACGTCCGACTTCCGATCGCCGAGCTCGCGGAGACGGCGAACGACTGGATCCACCGACTTGAGAACACCATCGACGCGGAGGTGCACCGATGAGCCCCGAAACCAGCCTCAACGGCTCGACGTTGGAGATCCGAGGTCTCCGGAAGAGCTTCGGGGGAGCGAACGTGGTCGACGACCTCGACATCTCGCTCAACCCCGGGGAGTTCGTCTCCCTGCTCGGACCCTCCGGCTGCGGCAAGACGACGACGCTGCGCATGATCGCCGGCTTCGAGAACGCGGACGCCGGCCAGATCCTGCTCGACGGCACCGACATCTCCGCCCTGCCGGCGAACAAGCGCGAGGTCAACACCGTCTTCCAGTCGTATGCGCTGTTCCCGCACATGAGTGTGGCCGGGAACGTCGCCTACGGGCTGCGGCAGCGTCGCGTGCCGAAGGCCGAGCTGGCCGAGCGCGTCGCCGACGCCCTGCAGCTCGTCCGTCTCGACGCGCTGGCCGATCGCAGGCCGGCCCAGCTCTCCGGCGGTCAGCAGCAGCGGGTCGCGCTGGCGCGGGCGCTGGTCAACCGGCCCCGCGTGCTCCTGCTCGACGAGCCGCTCGCCGCTCTGGACCGTCAGCTCCGGGAGGAGGTGCAGGTCGAGCTGCGCCTGATCCAGAGCCGGCTCAAGACCACGTTCCTCTTCGTGACGCACGACCAGCACGAGGCGCTCGCGATGAGTGACCGTGTTGCGATCATGAACGCCGGCCGGATCGAACAGCTCGACGAGCCCGAAACCGTGTACGAGCGCCCGGCGACCCGTTTCGTCGCGGGCTTCGTGGGCCAGCAGAACTTCTTCGAGGGGCTCACCGGCTCCGTCGACGAGCTCACCGGCCCCGACGGCGTCCGGTTCCGGGCGGCCGGGCGCGCGGACGCGACCCAGGGGTCGCCGACATCCGTCGCGATCCGGCCGGAGGCCGTCGAGCTCCAGCCGGCCGCGGAACGCGAAGACCTGCCAGTGGCCCCCAACGCGTGCGCAGCCACCGTCGAGGCCGTCAACGTGCTCGGCGAGTCCCGTCAGTACGTCTGCCGGACGGACTCGGGCAAGACCCTCCTGGTCCGCACACCTCGGACGGCGGAGCATCAGCGCTTCGCCACGGGCACCCGCGTGCTCGCGACCTGGCGACCCGAAGACGTTCTCGTCTTCACCGGTTGACCCCTCTCGAACCACACCCCCAATTCCTCGAAGGAGAGACATCATGTCAGAGTCCCGCATCCCGAAGATCCTGGTGCCCCGCGTACGTGAGGCCGAGATCACCCGCCGTCTGCTGCTCACCGGAGCAGTCGGAGTCGGCGCCGCACTCTCGCTCGCGGCCTGCGCGCCGACGGGCGGCAAGAGCGGCGGATCGGGCGGCGGATCGACCGACACCCTCCGCGTCTACTCCTGGTCGGGCTACGACGCCCCGGAGAACGTCAAGGCGTTCGGTTCCAAGGTGGCGATCGACTCCTACTCCTCCAACGAGGAGATGATCGCGAAGCTCGTCGCCGCGCGCGGCACCAGCGGCTACGACATCGTCATCCCGACCGGAGTCTTCGTGCCGCAGATGGCGCAGAACGATCTGCTCGAGAAGCTCGACCTCACCCGGTTGAAGAACTACGGCAACATCGACACCGCGTTCCTCGGCCAGGAATGGGATCCCAAGAACGAGTACACGGTGCCGAAGTACTGGGGCACCACCGGATTCGTCTACGACACCGAGGTGATCAAGCGCGAGCTGACCTCGTGGGACGACTTCATCGACGCGGCGAAGAACGAGGCCAGCGGCCGCACCTCGCTCGCGGACGATCCCGGTGAGATCTGCGCGATCCTGTGCTTCGCGAAGGGCTGGAACCAGAGCACCCAGGACAAGGGGCAGCTCGACCAGATCCGCACCTTCCTGGTAGATGAGCTCGCCCAGCACATCTCCGCATTCGACTCGGCTCCGGGCAGCGGCGCGATCCCGCAGGGCTCGCAGGCGCTCGTCCACACCTGGAACGGCGAGGCGCGCCGCGGCATCCTGGCGAGCAAGAACCCCGACCGCTGGAAGTGGGTCCTGCCGACCCCCGAGACCAACCTCTGGACCGACAACTGGGCGATCGTGAAGGGCGCGGCCAATGTCGACGCCGCCTACGAGTTCATCGACTTCTCGCTCGGGATCAAGGAGTCGGCGCGCAACATCGACTACGTCGGCTACGGCACGGGCGTCACGGAGGCGCAGAAGCAGCTCGAGGGCCAGAAGGTCGAACTGCTCGACATGATCTTCCCGACCGCGGAGGAGAGCAAGCGCATGTACACGGGCCAGATCAATGCCGCTCAGGAGACCCGCATGGAGATCGTCTCCGAGATGAAGGCTCGCGCGGGGGCCTGATCCCTTGGCACGAGTGATGAATCCGGGCAAGCAGCGGGGCGGCGCATCCCAGCGCGGCGCCTCGCTGCTCGCCGTGCCCGGCGGGCTGTGGCTGCTGCTGTTCTTCATCGTCCCGATCCTCGTGGTCGTCTGGTACAGCTTCGGCGAGAAGCCGGGCCTGTACGGCACGCACGACAATTCGGTGCTGTCGCTCGACCGCTACGGAGAGGCGCTGCGGGGCGCGTTCCTGCAGACCTTCGCGAACACGGTGCAGATCGCGGCCATCGGCACGATCATCTGCCTGCTCATCGCCGTGCCGTTCTCCTACTGGCTGGCGGTCAAGGTCTCACCGCGCTGGCGCTACGTGGTGCTCGCACTCGTGCTCGTGCCGTACTGGACGAACTTCCTGATCCGCACCATCGGCTGGCAGATCCTGCTCGCGCCCGAAGGGCCGATCACGCTGATGCTGCGCCGGATGGGGCTGGTGGACGAGGCGTTCTCGATGCTGTACACCAAGGGCGCGGTCCAGCTCGGCGTCGTCTACAACTATCTGCCGCTGATGATCCTGCCGATCTTCGTGGCGATGGAACGGCTCACGCCGGCGCTGCGCGAGGCGAGCAAGGATCTGGGTGCCGGGCGCTGGGGAACCTTCCGGCAGGTCACGCTGCCGCTCGCGATGCCGGGGATCCTCGCCGGTACCATGCTCGTCTTCATCCCGCTGATGGGCGACTACATCACTGCGCAGGTGCTCGGCGGCGCGAAGGGCAACATGGTCGGTCAGATGATCGCCGGCCAGTTCCAGCAGGGGCAGAACTGGGCGCTCGGCTCGGCGATGTCGGTCGTGCTGATTCTCATCACGCTCGGGATCATCGTGCTCGTGGGCGCTGTCGGCGCCGTCTCGGTGCGCATCCTGAGACGCAACCGCAGGCTCCCCGTCGAGCGGAACCCCAGGGAGGTATCCGTATGACCGCCCGCACACCGCGTCGCCGGAGCGGCGGAGCCGATGTCGCGCTGCGCGTCTTCGGGATTCTGGTGCTCGCGTTCCTCTTCGCGCCGCTGCTCGTGATCGTCTTCTACTCGTTCAACACCGGACGTCTGCTCGGCGCCTGGGAGGGATTCGGGCTGGACGCCTATCAGGCCGCATTCGACACCCCCGAGATCCTCAGCGCCGTCGGCGTCTCGCTGCGTGCGAGCGCCCTCGCCACCGTGCTCTCCGTCGTCATCGGATCGACGCTCGGCGTTGCGATCGGCCTGCGCCGGGGCACGCTCACCTCGATCCTGGTCGGAGTGCTCGGCCTGGTCCTGGTGACCCCCGAGATCGTCCAGGCCGTGTCGCTCATGCCCTGGATGACCTCGCTCAGCGTGGACTGGGGCGTGACTCTGCTCAACGACGGCATCCTGCGCCTGGCGATCGGCCACTCGCTCTTCGCCTCCGCGGTCGTCTCGTTCCTCGTGCGCGGTCGCGTGCAGGGGCTGGATCCTGCGCTCACCGAAGCGGCGTCGGACCTCTACGCTTCGCGCTGGAACAGCTTCCGCCAGATTCTGCTGCCGCAGCTGCTGCCCGCCATCGGCGCCGGCGCGCTCATGGCGTTCACGCTGAGCCTCGACAACACGATCATCTCCGCGTTCGTCCAGGCGACCGGCAGCACGCCGTGGCCGGTGTACGTGCTGAGCTCGCTCCGCTCCGGTCTGCGCCCCGAGCTCGCCGCCATGGCGACGGTGATGCTACTCGGAACGCTGGCGCTGCTCGGCCTTGCAGCGGCTATCCTGGGCCGCGGTGGATCGGCTTCGGGCACGGTGCGCGCGCTGGTCGGCGCCGGCGGATCCGGCAGGGACGAATGAACGGGAGTGCGGAATGACCGAGCGGCTCACACTCATCAACTGCGCGCTGCCCCTCGCCGACGATCCCGGACTGCACGCCATCCGCGTGGAGGACCGGCGGATCGTCGAGGTCGTGCCGATGCCCGACGCGCGACCCGCGGGCGACGACGTGTTCGACGCCCGCGGCCGCTCCGTCATCCCCGGCATGACCGATGCGCACGTGCACCTGGTCGAATCGGGGATCGAGCTGGCGCGCTGCGACCTCTCGGGGAGCCGATCCCGCGAGCACGCGATGCGGCTGATCGCCGAGTACTGCGAGAGCCACCCGGACGAGCGCTGGATCGTGGGCCGCGGATGGTCGCTCGACCACTTCGCCGAGGTCGACACCATGCTCGCCGCGCTCGACGCGATCACCGGGGATCGCCCGGCCTACCTCTCGAACAAGGACGGGCACAGCGCCTGGGTGAACTCCGCCGCACTGCGGCTGGCGGGCGTCGTCGCGGGCGGCGCGGATCCGGCCGGCGGCCGCATCGAGCGCGGCGCGGACGGCGCGCCGCTCGGGCTGCTGCACGAGGGCGCGATGCTGCTCGTGGCCGATCTGATCCCGCCGCTCGACGACGAGACGCGGTTCGCCGGACTGCTCGCCGGCCAGCGACGCTTCTTCTCGCTCGGCATCACCGGCTGGCAGGAGGCCATCGTCGGCGACTTCGTGCCGACGACCGATGTCGAGCGCAGCTATCGCCGCGCGATCGATGAGGGCGTGCTGCTCGGACAGGTCACCGGCAATCTCTGGCTGCCCCGCACCGATCCGGCGGGCGCGATCGACGGGCTGATCGCGCGGCGCGCGGCGTTCGCGGGCGAGGAGCGCTTCCGCGCGAGCGGAGTGAAGGTCATGTACGACGGCGTCTGCGAGACCCTGACAGCCGCGGTCTCGCAGCCCTACCTCGACCCCGCCGACCCCGGGAATCGCGGGATCAGGTTCTTCGACCCCGAGGAGCTCGCGCCGATCGTCGTCGAGCTCGATCGCGCCGGCTTCGACCTGCACGCCCATGTGATCGGCGATCGCGCGATCGACGAGTTCCTCGCGATGGTCGAGACCGCGCGGCGGGTGAATCCGGCGTGGGAGCGGCGACACCAGCTGGCGCACCTGCAGGTGCTGCGAGCGGATCTGATCGAGCGCATGGCCGTAGCGGGCGTGATCGCGAACATCCAGCCGTACTGGGCGCAGGCCGACGCGCAGATGAAGGATCTCACCCTGCCGTTCCTCGCACCCGATCTGCGCGGACTGCAGTATCCGTTCCGCAGCTTCGAGCAGGCGGGCATCCCGCTCGCCCTCGGCTCGGACTGGCCGGTGACGACCCCGAATCCGTTCGACTGGATCCACGTCGCCGTCAATCGCGCCTATCCGGGCGACTCGAGCGAACCGTTCCAGCCTGCCGAGACGATCTCGCGCAGGAGTGCGCTGCTGGCCGCGACGAGGGGTGGCGCGCACGCCGTGCGTCAGGACGATCTGCGCGGCGCGATCGAGCCCGGCCTCCTCGCCGATCTCGTCGTCCTCGACACGGATCTCGGGTCGGTCGACGACGCGGACCTGCACGCCGTGACCGCGGACGCGACGTTCGCTCGCGGTCGACTGGTCTTCGAACGGGCGGCGGGAGCGTAGACAGATGACCGAGGAGGACACCGTGCAGTTCGGGATCGTGGGCGCCGGCAGGATGGGGGCGAACATCGCGAGGCGCGCCGCTCGCGCCGGTCACGCGTGCGTCGCCTACGACGTGGATGCGAACGCCGTCAGCGCGCTCGCAGCCGACGGCGTCGCACCGGCCGCGAGTCTCGCCGAGCTGATCGCGCGGCTGCCCGCACCGCGGGTGGTCTGGTTGATGCTGCCGGCCGGCCTCACCGAGGAGACGCTCGATGAGCTCCGCGGTCTGCTCGTCGCGGGCGACATCGTGATCGACGGCGGCAACTCGAACTTCCGCGACGACATCCGCCGAGCCCGCAGTCTCGCGCGCGACGGCATCGAGTACATCGACATCGGCACGAGCGGCGGCGTGCACGGGCTCGAACGCGGCTACTGCCTCATGGTCGGCGGATCGGAGACGGCCGTGGGAGCCATCGAGCCCCTGCTGCGCGATCTGGCGCCCGGTCTCGGCGGGATCGAGCGGACGCCGGGCCGGGGCGGCGAGCCGGCCCCCGAGGAGCTCGGATATCTGCACTGCGGACCCGCCGGTGCCGGGCACTTCGTGAAGATGGTGCACAACGGCATCGAGTACGGGATGATGGCGGCGTTCGCCGAGGGCTTCAACCTCCTGGCCAACGCGGACGCCGGCGACCGGGAGCGGGAGCGATCCGCCGAGGTCTCGCCGCTCGAGGATCCCGATCTCTACCGTTTCGATATCGAC
>CAMFIY010000139.1 GCA_945952575.1 uncultured Leucobacter sp. | reverse complement strand
TCCCGGATCCGGACTCGCCGACGAGGCCGAGGCACTCGCCGGCGCCGATCTCGATCGAGACGCCGTGCAGCACCGGATTCGGCTTGCGCCGCGTGCCGTAGTCGACGACCAGTCCCTCGGCCGACAGCAGCGGAGTCTCCGTGTTCATGCCCGTTCCTCCAGCAGGTACGCACGATCCAGCTCGCCCCGGCTCGCCGCCCCGTCGAGCGACGCGGCGATGAGCTCGCGCGTGTAGTCGTTCTCGGGCCGGGCGAAGACCGGCCCCACGTCGTCGAGTTCGACGATGGATCCGTCCCGCATCACCACCACGCGATCGCAGATGTCGGCCACGACGCCGAAGTTGTGCGTGACGATGACCAGCGCCATCCGGTACTCCTGCTGCAGCTCGCGCAGCAGCTCGAGCACCTCGGCCTGGACGGTCACGTCGAGGGCGGTGGTCGGTTCGTCCGCGACGAGCACCTCGGGCCGTCCGGCGACCGCTCCGGCGATCAGCACGCGCTGGGCCATGCCCCCCGAGAGCTCGTGGGGGTAGGACTTCATCACCCGGGCGGGGTCGTGGATGCCGACGCGTTCGAGCATCTCGAGCGCGCGCCGCTTCGCTTCGGCCTTCTTCATGCCGTGCACGGCCCGCAGCGGCTCGGTCAGCTGGTGCCCGATGGTGAAGGAGGGATCGAGGTTGGTCATCGGTTCCTGCGGGATGTAGCCGATCTCTCGGCCGAGCAACTGGGCGCGCTCGCGCTTCGGCAGCGCGGTCACGTCTTCGCCGCCGATCCAGATCGCGTCGGCCGTGTAGTAGCCCGACTTGGGCAGCAGGTCGAGCAGGGAGAAGACCGTCTGCGATTTGCCCGAACCGGACTCGCCCACGATGCCGAGCACCTCGCCGGGAGCGACATCGAGCGTGATGCCGTGCACCACCTCTAGGGAACCGTTCACCGTCTCGTAGTTGACGCGGAGGTTCTCGAGGCGCACGGCCGAGTCGACGGCCGGGATGGAGATCGTGCCGGTGACGGTCGTCGTGGCCCCCGCGGGCAGCTGCTGCGCGTTGCGCGCCGCGATGCGACGCCGCTCGCGCCGGGACAGCGTCGGAGTCCGCACGGTGACGAGGTCTGCGAGCGTGGACCCCACGATCGCGAACGCGGCGATGGCAAGCCCCAGCGCGATCGACGGCCAGAGCAGCAGGAGCGGCTGGACGAGCATGTTCTTGAAGCCGTCGTTGAGCATCGCGCCCCAACTCGGCACGCGCGCCGAGCCGATGCCGAGGAACTGCAGACCGGCCTGCATGCCCATGGCGAGTCCGACGGTCAGCGCTCCCTGGATCAGCACCGCCGGGACCACATGCCGGGCGATGTGCCGGGCGATGATGCGCGAGTCGCGCAGGCCGGAGACGCGGGCGGCGCTGACGTAGAGCTCGCTGCGGATCGTCTGCGTCGTGGATCGCGCCAGGCGGAAGAAGCCCGGCGCGAGGAGCACGCCGACGACGACCATCAGCACCGTGAACTCGGAGCGGGTTCCGGCGGCGACGATCAGCAGGATGATCATGCCGGGCGCGGACTGCAGCGCGTCGCTGACCCAGGAGCAGATCGAGTCCATGACGCCCGAGTAGTACCCGGCGAGGATGCCCGTCGGCACGCCGAGAGCGATGCTGACGAGCGCGGCGAGCGCACCGCCGTAGAGCGTGGGCTGCACGCCCCAGATCAGGCGGCTGAGCACGTCGCGGCCGGAGGAATCGCCGCCGAGCAGGTGGTCGGGCGAGGGCGGGGCCTTGGCGATCTTCAGGTCGACCAGATTCGGGTCGAAGGGCGCGATCAGCGGGGCGAAGATCGCCATGAGCACCATGAGCAGGATGACGGCCAGTGCGAGCACGCCGACGGGATTGCGCAGGAAGCGCCGGAACAGGTGCGCGCGGCCCCTCCGCCCGGACGGCGCCGTGATCAGGTTCTGCGCGCTCATGAGACACGCACCTTGGGGTTGAGCCAGCCGAGCACCAGGTCGAGCAGCGCATTGACGATGATCACGATGAGGATCGAGACCACGGTGATGCCCATCAGGGTCGGCATATCGCCGATCAGCGAGGAGGCGTTCGCGAGCATGCCGATGCCCGGCAGCGCGAAGATCGTCTCGACGACCACCGCCCCGCTGAGCAGGCCCACGAACAGTACGGCGAGGACGGCGAGCGCTTCGGGCGCGGAGTTGCGGACCAGGTGCACGACGACCCGGGCTTCAGAGAGGCCGCGGCTGCGCAGCGTGCGCACGTAGTCCTTGGTCGAGTTCTGGATGATCGAGTTGCGCAGCTGCTCCGCGATCATCACGATCGCGCCGAGCGCCAGAGAGACCGCAGGCAGCGTGATCGAGCCGAGCCAACCGAGGATCGACGTGGTGGGCGGGATGTAGCCGACGGCGGGGAACCACTTGAGCTGCACGGCGAACCAGGTGATCAGCACGAAGCTGAGCCAGAAGCCGGGGAGCGCGTAGAGCAGCACGGACGCGTATTTGACGACCCGGTCCACGACCCCGCCCTGGAAGAGCCCGGAGACCACCCCGACGATCGTGCCGAAGACGGCCGAGAGCAGCGTCGCGAAGACGATCACGGAGAGGGTGACCGGGACCTTGACGGCGAGCTCTTTGTTCACCGAGGTGAAGCCCTTCCAGGACTCGCCGAAGTCGCCGACGACGGCTCGGCTGAACCACTCCCAGAACTGCGCGCCCAGCGGCTGGTCGAGGCCGAAGCGCTGCGCGAGGGCATCGCGCTGCGCATCGGTCGCGCCCGTGCCGAGCAGCGTCAGGGTGGGATCGGCGTTCGAGAGGCGCGCCAGGAAGAAGGTGGCGATGGATACCGCGAGTAGCAGCACCGCCCCCGACAGCAGCCTCCGCAGGATGAACCGAGCCACTGGCGCCCCTACTTCCGGGTGATGTTGCGCAGCTGCGGGAACATCGTGCCGATGGTCGGCTGGACCTGGATGTCCGAGGTCGAGTAGAAGGTGTTGTTCGACTGGTACCAGACCGAGAACCAGGCCTTGCCGGTCAGCTCCTCGTTCAACTTCTCGACCGCCGCGATCTGGTCGTCCCCCTGGGCCGTGTAGACCTTGTCGAGCTGCGCCTGCAGTTCGGGGAACTGGTCGATCTGCGGGTTGGGGTTGTACCACTGGGGCTTGGCCGCCTGCCGATCGACCGTCGCGACGGGGTTGGAGTCGAGTGCGGTGACCGAGACCGAGAGCGCGTAGTTCGACGCGTTCTTCATGTAGTCGCCCATCTGCATGTCACCCCACTTGACTGTGATGCCGATGTCCCCGAGGGACTGCTCGACGACCGCCTGCCAGGGCTGGAACAGCGGCGACATGGGCATGGTGAGCTCGAAGCCGTCGGGGTAGCCGGCCTCGGCGAGCAGCGCCTTCGCCTTCGCGGGGTCGTAGCTGTACTTGTCGTTCAGCGCGGGCACGTAGCCGGGCAGCCCGGCCGCGAACACCTGGTTGGTCAGCGTGCCCGATCCCGAGCCGATGGTGTCGAGCATCGACTTCGTGTCGAAGGCGTAGGCCAGTGCCTGGCGGACGCGGACGTCGCCGAGCGGCTTGGACTTCGTGCCCACGCGATCGGTGAGCTGGAAGCCGACCCAGCTGGCGACCTGCTCGGCGATGTTCCAGCCCTGCTGCTTCGCCTGGTCGTTGTTCGCGGGATCCGCGTAGATGACGTTGACCTGGCCGGACAGCATCGCGTTGTGGAGCGCGGTCTGGTCGCCGATGGGCAGGATGCTGACCGTGTCGAAGTCGTAGTCCTCCGCATCCCAGTAGTCCTTGGTCCGCGAGAAGTGGTACTCCGAGCCGGCGACGCTGGTCGTGTCCATCGTGTACGGCCCGGAGCCGACGGGCGTGTCGGCGAGCGTGCCGGCATCGATGGCCTTCGGCGACATCATGTAGCTGCGGCCGAGACCCATGAAGTAGAGGATCGTGTCGTCGCGCTGCTTCAGATGGATGGCGATGGTGTCGTCATCCACCGCTTCGAAGCTCTTCACCTTCAGATAGGCCTCCTGCGAAGTCGCGCCCTTCTTGAGGTATTCGAGGCTCTTGACCGCGGCATCGGCGTCGAAGGCGGCGCCGTCGCTGAACTTCACGCCGTCGCGCAGGTCCATGGTGATGGTCGTGAAGTCGTCGGAGACCTTCCAGGCCGTGGCGAGCGACGGGATGACCTTGCCGTCCGCGTCGAGCGCGAGAAGCGAGTCGTAGACGGCCGAGAGGTAGGGGCCGTCGAAGCCGATGTCGGCGAGCGAGGGATCCCACGACTGGACGTCGAGCAGGTTCCCGATCTTGAGGTCGTCGGTGCCGCTTCCGGTGCCGCCGCCGGGGGTTCCGCCGCCGGAGCAGGCGGTGAGCGCAAGGGCGGCCACGGCGAGAGCGGCCAGGCCCGTCAGGGTCTTCTTCATGTCTACTTCTCTCAATCGCCGGGACATGAGTCATGACGACTCCGTCGTTCGATCAGTCATCCGGCTGCCGAGTCCTGTTCATCCTCGTGCCGGGATGAGCGTCACTTCGGTGTGGCGCCAGGTTTCATTCTACGCACGTTGACAATAAATACAACTCCACTCGTAGACAATAAAAAGCGGCCGCCGGCACGACGAGGACTCAGCTTCGTCCAGACGACGAGGAGTGCCGGAAAGTCGTGGCTCCGCAACGCGGATCGTTCGGCATGGAGACCGGCGGCATCAGGTCCGCAGCAATGACGTCGAGCGACGGGACGCCGCTTGACGCGAGCGCCGAACCGGATCCCGACCCTTCGATCGGGCCACCTCGCGCTCCCTCCCCTGGAGTCGCTTCCGCGCAGATCTGCACCCTCGGCCCTGGAACTCCGCAGCCGGATCGTATACGATCTGAGCACGACGGCGCCGGCGAAGAGCGGCGGTGCTCGGCTCGCAACGGAGGTCACGTGCTCGACGACTCACAGATCGAGGCCATTGCCGAGGAGCTGGTGCAGGCGGATCGCGATCGCGCCGTGCTGCCCCGCCTCACCGCCCGATACCCGGGGATGGCGATCGAGGATTCCTACGCCATCCAGAAACTCTGGTCGGATCGCCGCATCGCGAACGGCGCGCGCCTCGTCGGCCACAAGATCGGCCTCACCTCGAAGGTGATGCAGGTCGCGACCGGGATCAGCGAGCCCGACTACGGCGTGATCCACGACGACATGGTCGTCGAGTCCGGATCGGTGCTGGAGTTCGACCGCTTCTCCAACGTGCGGATCGAGGTCGAGCTCGCCTTCGTGCTGAGCACCCCGCTCGCCGGCCCGAACACGACCATCTTCGATGTGCTGGACGCGACCGCCTACGTCGTTCCCGCGCTCGAGGTGCTGAACTCACACCTCGAGATGGAGGGGCGCACCATCGTCGACACGATCAGCGACAATGCCGCGATGGGCGCCATGGTGCTCGGCGGGCGGCCGGTGCCGGTGCACGAGCTCGACCTGCGCTGGGTCTCCGCGCTGCTCTACCGCAACGAGACCATCGAGGATTCGGGCGTCGCGGGGGCGGTGCTCGGGCATCCAGCGATGGGCGTCGCCTGGCTCGCGAACAAGCTGGCACAGCACGGGCAGGGCCTCGAGGCCGGGGAGATCATCCTCGCGGGATCCTTCACGAAGCCGATGTGGGTGGAGCGCGGCGACACGGTGCACGCCGAGTACAGCGGATTGGGGTCGGTCACATGCCGATTCGTCTGACGCTCCCGCCGACGCTCCGCGAGCGTCTCGACGAGGCGGAACGGCCGCTCATCGGTCTCTGGGCGTGCGCCGGCAGCCCGATCACGGCGGAGATCGTGGCGAGCTCGGGCTGCGACTGGGTGCTGCTCGACGCCGAGCACTCGCCCAACGGGCTCGAGTCGGTGCTCGCGCAGCTGCATGCGATGTCGGCGTACCCGGCGACACCGGTCGTGCGGCCGCCCTACGGCGACACCGTGCTCATCAAGCAGTTCCTCGACCTGGGTGCACAGAACCTGCTCGTGCCGATGGTCGACTCCGCCGAGCAGGCCGAGGGGATCGTGCGCGCCGTGCGCTACCCGCTCGGCGGCGTGCGGGGCGTGGGATCCTCCCTCGCGCGCTCGGCGCGCTGGAACCGGGTCGAGGGCTATCTCGGTCGCGGCGACGAGCTGGTCAGCCTGACGGTGCAGATCGAGTCGGCCGCCGCGGTCGCCGATGTGGAGCGGATCGTCGCGGTCGACGGGGTCGACGCGATCTTCATCGGGCCGGCGGATCTCGCGGCCTCGATGGGGCACCTGGGGCAGCAGAACCACCCCGAGGTGGTCGAGGCGGTCCTGCGGTCAATCGCGGCGGCGCGCGCGGCCGGCAAGCCGGCCGGCGTGAACGCCTTCGTGCCCGCCGATGCGGAGCGCTACCTGGAGGCCGGAGCCTCCTTCGTCGCGGTCGGCGCCGACGTCTCGATCCTCGCCCGGCAGACCGAGGCGCTCGTGGAGCGGTTCATCCCCGGCGCCGGCCCCGGATCCGCCACCGGCGAATCGGTTTCCGCCGACGCGCCGCGCTCGAGCTACTGATTTCTCCGCCGATGTGCACCATCCCGACTGATGTGCACCTTCCCTACCGCGTTCTCGATGCACATCAGTCGCGAAGCTGCACATCCGTCAGCGTCAATCGGGCACGACGAGGCGGATCCCACGGTCCGCTCGGGTCCAGCCGCTCGCTCGGATCCCGCGACCGGCCGAGATCCCGAATCCGCCCTTCCCAACCCCATTCAGATCGTATATGATTTGAGATATTAGACAGCGAGGTACCTGCATGAGCTACGGAATCGACCAGCTGGGCATCGACGCCCCCGGCAAGATCATCGCCGTGCATCTGAACTACCCCTCGCGCATCGCGCAGCGAGGCCGCACCCCCGCCTTCCCCTCCTACTTCTTCAAGCCCGCCTCGTCGCTCACTCCCACCGGCGGGTCCATCGAGCGCCCGGCGGGCACCGAACTCCTCGCCTTCGAGGGTGAGATCGCGCTCGTCATCGGCGAACCCGCCCGCTGGGTCTCCCCCGAGGACGGCTGGAGGCACGTCGCCGCGATCACCGCCGCCAACGACTTCGGGCTCTACGACCTGCGCGCCGCCGACAAGGGCTCGAACGTGCGCAACAAGGGCGGCGACGGCTTCACCCCGATCGGGCCGAACGCGATCCCGACCGTCGACGCCGACGGCACGCGGATCGGCGAGGGCGATTGGCGCGTGCGCACCTGGGTCAACGGCGAGTTGGTGCAGGATGACACCAGTGACACCCTGAAGTTCCCGTTCGGCCAGCTCGTGGCGGATCTCTCCCAGCACATGACCCTCGAGACCGGCGACGTGATCCTCACC
>CAMFIY010000138.1 GCA_945952575.1 uncultured Leucobacter sp. | reverse complement strand
GGTGCGCACCGCCCTCAGCCGCAACGGGGGCAACCTCGGCGAGCAGGGCAGCGTCGCCTACAACTTCGCGCGCAAGGGCGTCATCACCGTGCCCGCCGAGGGCACCACCGAGGACGAGGTGCTGCTGGCCGTGCTCGAGGCCGGCGCCGAGGAGGTCAACCCGACCCCGAACGGCGAGGCCTTCGAAGTGATCACGGAGGCCTCAGAACTGGTCGCCGCCCGCACCGCGCTCGTCGACGCCGGCATCGACTACGACTCCGCCGACGCCGAGTTCGTGCCGAACCTCAAGGTCGAGATCGATGCGGACACCGCTCGCAAGGTGTTCCGCCTGATCGACGCGCTCGAGGACAGCGACGACGTGCAGAACGTCTTCTCGAACTTCGACCTGACCGCCGAGGTACAGGCCGAGCTCGCCGAAGACGAGTAAGGATCCGGGGCCGTGCGCATCATCGGCATAGACCCCGGCCTGACCCGCTGCGGTATCGGGGTCGTGACGGCCGGCCCCGGCCGCTCGGTCGCCTTCGAGCACGTCGAAGTGCTGACCAGCTCGGCGGATGACGCGCTGCCGTCGCGCCTGCACACCATCGGAGCGAGCATCGAGCGCTTGCTCGACGGCGAGCGTCCCGATGCGATCGCGCTCGAGCGCGTCTTCGCGCAGGACAACGTTGCGAGCGTGATGGGCGTGGCGCAGATCAGCGGCGTCGTCATGTACCTCGCCGAGCAGCGCGGAATCCCGCTCGCGCTCTACACGCCGAACGAGGTCAAAGCGCAGGTCACCGGGTACGGCAGTGCCGACAAGACTCAGGTCACCGCGATGGTGACACGCCTGCTCCGGCTGCAGGCCCCGCCCAAGCCGGCGGATGCCGCGGACGCCCTCGCCCTCGCGATCACGCACGCCTGGCATCTGGGACGGGGCGGCGCCGCGAATCGGGCCGAGGGTCAGCCCGGCACGGCGCCCGGCGCCGAGACGCCCGCCCAGAAGGCCTGGCGAGAGGCCGAATCGAGGCAGGGCCGGCGCCGGGGGCCTCGCGGAGGCTAGCCCCGGAGCCGGACGCCGACCCGCCTTCGCGCTTCAGCCGCCGTGGCCGTGACCCTCGTGGCTGTCGTGGTCGCAGGTGCAGGACCCGCCGCTGCAGCAGGAGGCTCCCTTCGACGGGGAGCGCGGCGCGTCGAGCGTGGGATTGCGGTCGAAGAAGCCGAAGGGCTTCAGGGTGAACGCGACCTTGTCGACCGGCATGATCGGCCAGTCCTCGACCCGGGTGATGTGGTGGATCCCGAACACGTACCAGAGCACGACGTCCTCGTTCACGAGGTTCTCGTCATCCGCGATCCACGCGCTCATGCCGTTGCCCAGGTCGTTCGCGGACTGCGTCGGATAGTCGCCGGCCGGCCACAACTCGGTGTCGTGGTGCTTCGTCACCCAGAGCTGCTTGCCGATCACCGGGTTGCGGCGCAGGATCGGCGACGACTCGTCGAACATCGCCGGGAACGATGCGGAGGGCACCAGCTTGTACGCGGTCGGCGCGCCCCAGGCGTTGAGCCGGTTGGGATTCTGCACCTTCCAGCCGCGTTGCGTCTCCCAGCTGTACATGCGTCCGGCTTCGCGCTCCGAAGCGATCACGGTGCCGCGGGTGTGCAGGTCGAGCCCGAGCGGATTCGATTCGCTGATCGGAGCGGCCATCGAGTCGGACTCGACGACGGTGTTCTCACCGCCGTCCACGTCGAGGTCGAGCCGCGCGACCAGGAAGTGCTGGTGATAGGGCGCGTAGCTGCGGCGGTCGACCACCGTGCCGGTCGGGAAGGCGGCCCCGTCCTCCTCCATGGGCGTCGAGACCATGATGCCGGTGGCGCGGATCTCGCACTCGATGTTGCCGTCGGGGTAGAAGCGCCAGTAGACCAGGTACTCGTAGTTGGCCACGGTCGCGTGCACGGAGACGACGAAACGGCGCATCCGGCGCACCTCTGCGCCCTGATCGGCGTCGACGTGCTTCCACAGCACCGCGTCGTCCTCCTCGTGCAGGCAGACCGCGTTCTTCGTGACCTTCGCCTTGCCCGCGGTGTCGGGGAGGACGCCGTCCAGATAGGTGATCTCGCCCAGGCAGTCGCAGCCCAGCTCGAGCGAGGTGCACATGTAGCCGAAGCCCCACTCGCCGATGTCGAACGCGGTGCGGCGGTAGTGGTCGAAGCTCGAGTCGCGGTAGGGCACGATCATCTCGGCGAGCGACATCCGATAGGCGATGTCCCGATACTCGTCGCCGTCCTTGAACCGCACCTGGTGCAGCACCGGGCCCTCGCGGTAGTTGAAGCTCAGACGGAACTCCCAATCCTGCCAGCGCAGCAGGGATCCGTCGAGCTCGAAGGAGACGCCATCCGGCTGCACGATGTCGAGCGGCTTCAGATCCGTGCGGGTCTCGATGCCGCGCACCTCCGGCACGTACTCGGCATCGACCTCGGGCAGACCGCGGTCGTGCCCCTCGTCGATCTGCAGCACCTCCATGCTGTTCACGTCCACGATGATCTTCAGCCCGCTGACCGGATGCGCGTACGGATTCCCCAGTGGGGTCGCGCGCTTCCAGATGTCGACCCAGCCGAGGCGCCGGTCCCGCCACTGCTCGGGCATGACCTCGTTGCCGTAGGTCCAGAGGTCGAAGAGCACGAGCGCCGGATCGATGCCGCGCTTCTCGAGCGCTGCGCGCACCTCGGGGTGATCGCGCAGCGCGTGGTCGCACTCGTGGTATTCGTCCACCGTGAAGTTCGGAGTGACTCCGGGAACGTGGACCCAGCTCTCGAGCGTGCCGGTGCTCAGATTCACGACGGCCTCATGCACCTCGTTGCTCTGCTTGTTCCAGAGGACCGAGAGCGAGCGGCGCACGATCGGATCGCCGTCGCGCCACGCTTTGACCTCGGCCTTCGGCGGTTCTCTCAGAATGATCGAGGCGTAGCGCCAGGCGGCGTCGATGCCCTTCTCGCGAGCCAGCAGCGCAGAGGTCGATTCGATCTCGGCGGCGGACAATGAATCGAGTGGATGGGATCCCATCTACGGCTCCATTCCTCAGCGGGCACCCCGTCGTGCCCTCTTGCGACTACTCTGCCATGGATCCTGACGGGCCGTGACCACCGGTGCGGTCGGCGGCCCGGGTTCCGGGGCTGTCGACGGCGCCTCCGAAGCGGCGATCCCGATCCTGATAGATCTGGATCGCGCGCCACAGCTCGGTTCGATCGAAGTCGGGCCAGAGCGTGTCGAGGAACACCATCTCGGCGTAGGCGCTCTGCCAGAGCATGAAATTGCTGGTGCGCTGCTCGCCGCTCGAGCTCAGGAAGAGGTCTACCTCGGGAAGTTCGGGAACGTACAGGTAGCGGGCGATGGTGCGCTCGGTGATGCCCTGCGGGGAGAGCCGCCCGGCGGCGACCTCTGCGGCGATCTGACGCACGGCGTCGGTGATCTCGTTCCGTCCGCCGTAGTTCACGCACATGGTCAGGGTGAGCCCGGTGTTTCGGGAGGTCGCCCGCTCACTGGCCTTGAGCTCGCTGATCACGGATCCCCAGAGGCGGGGGCGTCGCCCGGCCCAGCGCATCCGCACGTTCCAGGCGTCGAGCTGCGCGCGGCGTCGGCGGAGGACATCCCGGTTGAACCCCATGAGGAAGCGCACTTCATCGGAGGACCGGCGCCAGTTCTCGGTGCTGAAGGCGTAGACGCTCAGGTGGGTCACACCGGCCTGGATCGCTCCGGCCACGACGTCCAGGAGCGCCTGCTCGCCCTGCCGGTGCCCTTCGACTCGCGGCAGGCCTCGGCGGTTCGCCCAGCGTCCGTTGCCGTCCATGACGATGGCGATATGCTTCGGCACTCCGGGGCCGAACACCGGTGGGCGTTCGCCGGTCCAATCGACCGGGACCAGAGCTGAGGGGGCTCGACGCGTGCTCACCTGATCACTGTAGCGCCGGATCAGCGGGTGCTGAGACTGCGCAGGCCGCGCTCGAGGTGCCACTGCGTGTAGGCGGCGGTGATCCCCGCGGCCTCCGTGCGCTCGCGCTCCGTCGATTCGGCGGCCGCGTCCCAGTCGCCGGCGAGCAGCGCCGCGAGCAGACGCACGCTCCCGGGATCCAGTCTCGGGGCGCCGGGCACCTTGCAGTCCTCGCAGACCACGCCGCCGAGCTGGACCACGACCAGCGTGTGCGGGCCCGGGGCTCCGCAGCGCACGCACGCATCGAACCCGGGGGCCCAGCCTGCGGCGGCCATGGCGCGCAGCAGGTAGCCGTCGCGCACCAGCGCGGGCGGGATCTGCGCCTGCGCCAGCGTGCGCAGCGCGCCGATCAGCAGCCGGTACTGCTCGGGCGCCGGCCCGCCCTCGCTCAGCCGCTCGGCAGTCTCCACCATCACACTGCCGGCGCGGTAGCGGTCGTAGTCGCCGCTGATGTGCGGGCCGTAGGCGCCGAGCGTGGAGGCCTGAGTGATCGTGTCGAGCGTGCGCCCCTCGAAGAGCTGCAGATCGGCCACCATGAAGGGCTCGAGCCGCGCGCCGAACTTCGACGAGGTGCGTCGCACCCCCTTCGCGGCGGCGCGCAGCAGCCCGCGGCCGCGCGTGAGCAGCGTCACGATGCGGTCGGCCTCGCCCAGCTTCTGGGTGCGGAGGACGACGCCCTCCTCGCGATACAGGGGCACACCAGCATTGTGCCACTTGCGCGCCTCGTGGACGACGAGCGGTGCATCCGGCCGGTTCTCCTGCTCGCGTCTGCGAGAATGGACGGGATATGTCTGCCACTCTGACCGCGCCCGCCCCGCTGCGCATCGGCCCGCTCGAACTCGAGGTGCCGGTCGTCCTCGCGCCCATGGCCGGGATCACCAACACCGCCTTCCGCCGCCTCTGCCGCGAGTACGGGGCAGGCCTCTACGTGAGCGAGATGATCACGAGTCGCGCCCTGGTCGAGCGGACGCCCGCGTCCATGCGGCTGATCCGGCATCACGAGAGCGAGACTCCGCGCAGCATCCAGCTCTACGGAGTGGACCCGAACACGGTCGAGGCCGCGGTGAAGATGCTGGTGGACGAAGACCGCGCGGACCACATCGACTTGAACTTCGGGTGCCCGGTGCCCAAGGTGACGCGCAGAGGCGGCGGATCCGCGCTGCCCTGGAAGAGCGATCTGTTCCGCGCGATCGTCGAACAGGCGGTACGCGCCGCGGGAGACATCCCGCTGACGGTCAAGATGCGCAAGGGGATCGATGAGGATCACCTGACCTACCTGGATGCGGCGAAAGCCGCCGCAGACGCGGGCGTCGCCGCGATCGCGCTGCACGGCCGCACCGCGGGCGAGTTCTACAGCGGGCAGGCCGACTGGTCGGCGATCGCAAAGCTCAAGGAGACCATCCCGGATGTGCCGATCCTCGGCAACGGCGACATCTGGTCGGCCGAGGATGCGATCCGCATGGTCCGGGAGACCGGCTGCGACGGCGTCGTCGTCGGTCGCGGCTGCCTGGGACGCCCCTGGCTGTTCGGCGATCTCGTCGCGGCGTTCCGCGCGGAGGCCGGACTGCTCGAACGAGCGGAGGCCACCGCGATGACGGCGAAGCCGCCGCTCGGGGCCGTGATGGACGCGCTGCGCCGGCACACCGAACTCCTCGTCGAGTTCTTCGGCGACGAGGAGGGCGGCGGTGACGAGGATCACGCCTGCCGGGATATCCGCAAGCACGTCGCCTGGTACTTCAAAGGCTACGGGGTCGGCGGCGATACGCGTCGGGCGCTCGCGATGGTCCGCTCGATCGCCGAGATGGACGAGATCTTCGCGACGATGGATCGGGACATGCCCTATCCGGGCGAGGGAGCCGAGGGGCCGCGCGGGCGCGCGGGCAGCCCGAAGCGCCCGGTGCTGCCGGACGGCTGGCTGAACAGCCGCAGCACTGCCGGCATCGACTACGGCCAGCTGGCTGAGGCCGAGCGGGACGACAGCGGTGGCTGAGGCCGCGTCGAGCGGCTCGCGCTTGCCGGAGGGGTACTCGGTCCACGACGTGGAGCGCCTGGTGCCCGAGCAGCATGCCGGCCATCGCAGCGACTTCGCGCGGGACCGTGCGCGCGTGCTGCATTCCAGCGGTTGGCGGAGGCTCGCGGCCAAAACGCAGGTGCTCAGCCCGACGGCGGGCATCGATTTCGCCCGCAACCGGCTCACCCATTCGCTCGAGGTCGCTCAGATCGGCCGTGAACTCGCGGTGTCGCTCGGTCTTGCGCAGGACGTCGTGGATACCGCCTGCCTGGCGCACGACCTCGGTCATCCGCCGTTCGGACACAACGGCGAGAAGGCGCTGAACGAGTGGATGGCGGGCTTCGGCGGCTTCGAGGGCAATGCGCAGACGCTTCGGATCCTGGCACGGCTCGAGCCGAAGCGCTTCGATGACGATGGGCGGAGCGTCGGCCTGAATCTGACCCGAGCCACCCTCGATGCGAGCTGCAAGTACCCCTGGTCGCTCGACGAGGCGGATCCCGGCAGCGCGAAGTTCGGCTACTTCACCGACGATGCGCCGGTGTTCGAGTGGCTGCGTCTGGGTGCTCCCGTGCGCCGGAAGTGCGCGGAGGCGCAGGTCATGGATCTGAGCGACGACATCGCGTATTCCGTGCACGACTTCGAGGACGCCGTCGTCGGCGACTACATCGACCCGGAGATGCTCACCGCGCGCGAGGGTCACGATTCCCTGATCCGGACGGTCGCGGATTGGGCGGGCGGGTCCTTCGGCGATGACGAGCTGGGCGCCGCCTACGAGCGCATCGCGGAGGTCCGGACCTGGCTGACGCGCTGGGACGGTTCCCGTCGCGATCAGGCGCAGCTGAAGAACTTCACGAGCGAGATGATCGGCCGCTTCGCCCGCGCCGCGATCCGGGCGACTCTCGAGGCAGCGGACGGCCGTCCGCTGGCGCGCTACGGAGCGGAGGTCGTGGTGCCCGCCGATGTGCGCGCCGAGATCGCCGTGCTGAAGGGGATCGCCGCCGCGTACGTCATGGAGATCGACGCCCGCAGGCCCATCTACCGGCGCCAGCGCGAGCTCTTGAGCGATCTGCTGGAGACGCTCTGGGCGAGCGGGGGAGCCGAGCTCGAACCGGCCTTCGCGGCCGACTTCCGGCCGCGAGCACCGAGGCCGATGCGCGTCGCGCGGTCGTCGACCAGGTGGCGTCGCTCACCGACCAGAGCGCCATCACCTGGTACGACCGGCTCTGCGCGGTTCCCATCGTCTGAGTCGCGGGTGCGGCGCCTCCGCACGACACCACTAGACTTCGGCTATGGCAGGCCGGATCAAAGCGACTGACGTCGAAGAGGTCAAACGGCGGACAAATCTGGCCGATCTCGTGGGGGACTACGTCAC
>CAMFIY010000137.1 GCA_945952575.1 uncultured Leucobacter sp. | reverse complement strand
CCAGGGCGTCATGATCTTCCCGAGCAGCACGAGCAGGCGATCCAGAATGAGCGCGAGCAGCAGGCAGACCACCAGGCCGACGACGATGGGGACGAAGAGCCGGCGGGTGAACCCCATCGTGAAGAGCGTGCCGAGCTGGGCGATCCCGATCACGGCCGCCATCGTGACGATCGAGATGTTCGAGACGACGATCACCCGCAGACCGCTGAGGATCGCCGGCACCGAGATCGGCAGCTGGATCCGGAAGAATGTCTGCGCCCGGGTGAACCCGATGCCCTCGGCGGCCTTCACCACGTCGGGCGAGACCGAGTCGAGACCGTCGGCGACGACGCGCACCAGCAGCGCCACCGTGTAGATGGTGAGCGCGACCACGACGTTGACCGGGTCGAGCACCTTCGTGCCCATGAGCTTCGGCAGCAGGATGAAGAGGGCGAGCGAGGGGATCGTGTAGAACAGGCTCGTGCCGCCGACGATGAACGGGTAGCTGCGGCGGTAGTTGAAGGCGAGGTAGCCGAGCGGGATCGAGATCACGAGGCCGATCAGCGTCGGCAGCAGCGTGAGCCAGAGGTGCGCGAGCGTCAGCTCGAGGACCTGATCCCAGTTGTTGGCGATCCAGTCGAGTCTCATGACGGGAGCCCGCTCTCGCGTGCGCCCCGGCCGATGGCGGCCGCGTCGCGGATCACGACGTCCGGGCTCAGCGTGCCCGCGAAGCCGCCCTGCTCGTCGACCACGATGGCCAGCCCGTTCGGGCTCGTGAGCGCGGCGTCGAGCAGCTCGCGGTGGTTTCCGCGCGACTGCGACACGTTCTGCGCGATCGTGACCCGTCCGGCCGCGACCGCTTCACCGGATCCGTCGGCCCGCACCCAGCCGAGCGGGCGATCGTTCGCGTCGCAGGCGACGATCCAGGTGCCCGCTCCCGCCGCGCTCGATTCGCCGAGTCGCACGGTCGGTGCGGGCTGCAGCTCGAGCTCGGCGATCGACGCGAAGTTCAGCGCGTGATATCCGCGGGACTCCCCGAGGAAGTCTGCGACGAACCGGTCCGCCGGGGCGGCCAGGATCTCGGCGGGACTGCCGATCTGGGCGAGGATCCCGCCCTCCTTGAGGACGACGATCTGATCGCCGAGCTTGAGCGCCTCGTCGATGTCGTGGGTGACCATGACGATGGTCTTGGCGAGATCGGCCTGGATTCTGAGGAACTCGGCCTGCAGCTGCTTGCGCACGATCGGATCCACGGCGCTGAACGGCTCGTCCATGAGCATGTAGGGCGGATCCGCGGCGAGCGCCCGGGCGACGCCGACGCGCTGCTGCTGTCCGCCCGAGAGCTGCCAGGGGTAGCGCGAGGCGTAGCCGCGATCCAGCCCGACGAGCTCGAGCAGCTCCAACGCGCGATCGCGGCTCGCCTGCTTGTCGCTCTTGTTGAGATAGGGCACCGCGCAGACGTTGTCGAGCACGGTCTGATGCGGGAAGAGGCCTGCGTTCTGGATCACATAGCCGATCTTGCGGCGCATCTGGATCGTGTCGGTCTGCGCGTTGTCCTCGCCTCCGAGCAATATCGACCCGGAGGTCTGCTCGATGAGGCGGTTGACCATGCGCAGAGTCGTTGTCTTGCCGCAGCCCGAGGGCCCGACCAGCACGGTGATCTTGCCGGTGGGCGCCACGAACGAGAGGTCGGCGACCGCGGTCGTCCCGTTGTCGTAGGTCTTGACGACGTTCGTGAACTCGATCATGCGCGAGCCGCCTCACCGTTCGAAGCCGCACCGGCTCGTGCCGGTCGGATGCACTGGCGTCTGGGTGACATCTTCGTCTCCTTCGCTTCGTCGCGATCGCTTTGCGGCGGAAGTGGATCCGCCTCCCTCATGATACCTCCGATTTCGTAAGATTTTCACCTGACGAAACTGAAGTTGTTCATACTGTAATAAACTCAGAGTATTCTTGCAAGACCGAATTCGACGGAGAAGGAGAGGGGAACGATGGCGTACACACTCCCGATGCAGCTCACCGTTCACGAGATCGCGGATATCGCGGACGGCGCGGAGGTCCGCGTCTCGGCGCGGGCGCGCGCCGAGATCGCGCGCCACCACGAGACGGCGAACGCGATCGCCGAGAGCCAGCCGGTGTACGGGCGCTCGACCGGCGTCGGCGCGAATCGACTGACCGCGACCGGCGCCGACCCGGTGGCGCACGGCATGAACCTGCTCCGCAGTCACGCCGTCGACGCCGGTCCCGCACTCGGCACGGCGATCACCCGGGCGATGCTCGCGGTGCGCCTGAACCAGCTGCTCCATCCGGGATCCGGCATCGACCCCTCCCTGATCGACGGGCTGGAGCGGATGCTCGCGACGGACAGCCTGCCTGAAGTGCGGCAGTACGGCGGGATCGGCACGGCCGACCTGCCCGCCCTCGCGGGCGTGGCCCTCGCGCTCGCCGGCGAACGCCCGACGAGCGGTCCTTCGTTCGAGCCGATCGGCCCGATCCGCTCCGACAGCGCGCTGCCCTTCATGAGCTCGAGTGCACTCACGCTCGCCGGCGCGGCGCTCGTGACCGCACGGCTCGAGCAGCTGATCGGCGCGGGCCTCTCGGCCTTCGCGCTCTCCGCAGGCGCGGCGCAGGCGAATCCCTCGGCGTTCTCGCGCGAGGCTGCGCTGGCGATCGCGATACCCACGGCCGAGCAGAACGCCACCCGGCTCGCAACCCTGATCGGCCCGCCCGACTGGACGCCGGCCAGGATCCAGGATCCGTTCGCCTTCCGCGGCTTCCTCCCCGCGATCAGCATGTTCACCTGCGCGACGGCGCGCCTGCGCGAAGCCGTCGAGACCCTGGTGAGCCGCTCGAAGGAGAATCCCCGCTTCTTCGCCGACGAGGGGCTCGCGGTACACCACGGCGCCTTCCTGGAGACCTGGCTGGCACACGAACTCGACTCCGTCGCACTGGCCCTCGCGCAGACCGCGCCGCTCGGGCTGGCGCGGCTGCGGTTCCTCAACGACGACACCTTCACCGGCCTGCCCCGATTCCTCGCACCTGCGCTCGCGGGCACGTCGGGCACCATGATCGTCGAGTACCTCGCGGCCAGCGCGCTGGGCGAGATCCACGCCGGGGCGGCTCCGGTCTCGAACCACGGCGCCGTGCTCTCCTGCGGGGTCGAGGAGGACGCGACGTTCGCATCGACCGCGCTGGACAAGCTCCGACGCTCGCTCGACGGACTCGAGATCATGCTCGCCTCCGAGATCGTCGTCGCGGTGCGCGCGCTGCGCCTGCGCGCACGCGGAGACGACGGCCTCTCCGAGGAGCTGGGGCAGCTGCTCGAGCTGGGCGCGCGCCTTCCTGCGGAGTTCGCGGATCGGGATCTCCGCGGCGACATCGAGATCGCCCGCGAACTCCTCCCCGCGTTCGCCGCCCACCGGCGCCTGCCGAGCGCCGGAGCGGCCGCCGCGAGCCCGCTCGCCGCGCGTCGCGGCTAAACTGCGGTAAGGCGCCCGCTCGGCGGGCGCGTGCTCGGAACGGGAGAACGAAGATGGCGGACGAGTCGACAGCAGCTCCCGGCCAGGAGCTGGATCCCTCGCTCGGACCGCAGGCGGTGCACCGGGCGCTCGAGGTGCTCACCCGCGTCGTGGATCACGGCCCCCTGGCGCTCAGCGACATCGCCCGCGCGAGCAAGCTCCCGACCAGCACCACGCTGCGCATGCTGCGGGCGCTCGAGCACTGGGGCTACGTCTCCCGCGCGTCCGACAGCCAGTACTCGCTCGGGCAGCGCTTCGTGCAGTCCCGGGTCTCGAACGAGCACTCGCGCGCCGAGGACCTGCTCGACCTCTCCGCGCCCATCATGCAGCGGCTGACCCGGGACACCTCCGAGTCCAGCTACCTGGCGGTACCCGGCCCCGCGAACACCTGCACCTTCCTGCGCGAGGTGCAGAGCCCGCTCCCCATCAGGCACGTCGGCTTCGACGGTTGGGCGGGCCGGACCGTCTCGATGGCGGGATCGGTCGCCGGCGAGATCTTCGACCGGCGCACGCCGGAGGCCGGATACGTGGTCATGGCCGCAGTTGACGATCCGGACGCGACGGTGATCGGATCCCCCGTGCTCGATGCGGAGGGCGCGCCGATCGCGGCCATCAGCATCGCCGGGCCGAGCTTCCGGATGGGCCCGGACGTGGTCGCCGACTTCGGCGAGACGGTCAGGGCCGCCGCGAACGAGCTGGCGCGACTGCTCGACGCCGAGAGCGCGCGCTGAGCGCGGCGCCCTCGGTGGTTGAGCGCGCCTGACCGGGCGTCTGCGCTGCTCCGGTCGCCGGAGTGCCGATCATCGGCGTACGCCGAACGCAGGCGGCGCCCCCACCCGCCTCGCGGGAGCCGAGCGGCACCCGCCCGACAGCCCGTGATCAAACCGTTATCAACTCCGTGAGAGCGCTCTCTTGACCATGCGGAGCCATTCGACCTACAGTCGGGGTGTTCCTCGTGAGAGCGCTCTCACGGAGAATGTGTCACACTGACGATGCTTCGCCCACAAAGGAGTGCCCTGATGAAGATGTCAATCCCCACGCGATCGATGATCGCCCTCGGCGCCGTGGCCGCCCTCGCGCTCGGCGCGACCGGCTGCAGCTCGAACGACTCCGGCACCGAGGGGTCCGGCGGGAAGATCGAGCTGACCGTCGCCACCTTCAACGACTTCGGCTACACCGACGCACTGCTCCAGGAGTACATGGACGCGCACCCCGGCGTCACGGTCGTCCACAACAAGGCCGCGACCAGCAACGACGCCCGCGCCAACTACTTCCAGAAGCTCGGCAAGACCGGTCTCGCAGATATCGAGGCGATCGAGGTCGACTGGCTGCCCGAGGTCATGAACTACTCGGACCTGCTCGCCCCCGTGCCGGCAGATCTGAAGAGCCGCTGGCTCGATTGGAAGACCGAGGCCGCCACCGACGCGAGCGGCAACCTGATCGGCTACGGCACCGACATCGGCCCCGAGGCCGTCTGCTACCGCGCCGATCTGTTCGAGAAGGCCGGCCTGCCGACCGACCGCGACGAGGTCGCCAAACTCCTCACCGGCGACTGGGCCGACTTCTTCGCGGTCGGCGACAGCTACGTGAAAGCGACCGGCGACGCGTGGTTCGACTCGGCCGGCAGCATCTATCAGGGCCTGGTGAATCAGATCGCGGCCGCATACGAGGATCCGTCGACCGGCGACATCATCGCGACCGAGAACCCCGAGGTGAAGGCCGCGTACACGCAGACGCTCGACGCCAGCGCGACCCAGTCGGCCAAGCTCGGCCAGTGGAGCGACGACTGGTACGCGGGCATGAGCAACGGCGCGTTCGCGACCATGCTCTGCCCGGGCTGGATGCTCACGCAGATCGAGGGCAACGCCAAGGACGTGAAGGGCTGGGACATCGCCAACGTGTTCCCGAACGGCGGCGGCAACTGGGGCGGCTCCTACCTGACCGTCCCCGCGAACGGCAAGCACGTGAAGGAGGCCCAGGAGCTCGCCGACTGGCTGACCTCGCCCGAGACCATGATCAAGACCTTCAAGGCCGCGGGCACCTTCCCGAGCCAGCAGGAGGCGCTCACCGATCAGAAGCTGCTCGATGCGACGAACCCCTTCTTCAACGACGCGCCGATCGGCCGGATCTTCTCGGATCGGGCCGCGGCCGTCACCGTCTCGCCCTTCAAGGGCCAGCACTACTTCGAGATCAACGACGCCATGCAGAAGGCGCTGACCCGCGTCGAGGACGGCACGCAGCAGGCGGACGCCTCCTGGAAGCAGTGGGTGTCCGAGGTCTCGGCCATCGGTTGAGCCCGGCCCGGCGGGCGGCGGCCGAGTGCACCCCTCCGCCCGCCGGGTCGTCCACCCGGCGCTGGCTGCGTCCAGCTCGGATCCCGAATCGAGGAAGAGTCGTGAACATCACCGCACCCCCGCCGCGACGAACCAGGCGCATCGCCCTCGGCTCCCGCCTCAGCCGCTGGGATCTGAAGCTCTCCCCCTACCTCTACATCTCCCCGTTCTTCCTCCTCTTCATCGTCGTCGGCCTCTTCCCGATCGTCTTCACAGCGGTGATCTCCTTCATGGACTGGGATCTCGTCCGGGGCCGCGGCACCTTCATCGGGCTGGATCAGTACGCATTCGTGCTCGGTCAGCCGAAGTTCTGGATCGCGCTGCGCAACACCTTCAGCATCTTCCTGCTCTCGAGCGCGCCTCAGCTGATCCTCGCCATCTTCATCGCCGCCATGCTCGACCAGAACATCCGCGCCAGAACCTTCTGGCGCATGGGCGTCCTGGTGCCCTACGTCATGGCCCCCGTCGCCGTCGCCCTCATCTTCAGCAACATGTTCGGCGACAAGTACGGCCTGGTGAACACCACCCTCGGCCATCTCGGCCTCGAACCGATCCCCTGGCACAGCAACGCGTTCTGGAGCCACATCGCGATCTCCACCATGGTGAACTTCCGCTGGACGGGCTACAACACGCTCATCCTGCTCGCCGCGATGCAGGCCATCCCGCGCGACTCCTACGAGGCCGCGACGCTCGACGGCGCCGGCCGCATCCGCCAGTTCTTCGCGATCACCGTCCCCAGCCTCAAGCCGACCCTCATCTTCGTGATCATCACCTCGACGATCGGCGGCCTGCAGATCTTCGACGAACCGCGCATGTACGACCAGTACGGCACGGGGGGCGCCAACTCGCAATGGCTGACCATCACCCTGTACCTCTACGACATCGGCTGGGGGCAGTGGAACTTCGGCCGTGCGGCAGCGCTGGCCTGGATCCTCTTCATCCTCATCCTGCTGATCGGGGTCGTCAATCTGTTCGTCACCCGACGGGTCGTGCGCGACGAGAGGAGCCGGAGATGACCGCTCCGTTCGACCACCCCGGCGCCGACGGGGCGCGCACCGAGACCGAGCTGATCCGGACCGTCGAGGGCGGCCGCCGATCCCGACGCCTCGCCCCCAGAGGGGTGCCGGGCAGCCGCCCGGGCTGGTTCGTCTACGCCTCGCTCGGCGTGGTGCTCGCCTCCGCTCTCTTCCCCTTCTACTGGTCGTTCCTGATCGGCTCCGGCGACTCCTATACGATCCGCGACCCCGAGATGTCGTGGCTGCCGGGCGGCAACTTCCTCGCGAACGCCGCCTCCGTGGTGAACGATCCCGCGGTGGGCTTCTGGCGGGCGCTGTGGAACTCGATCCTCTCCTCCGGCCTCATCGCGCTCTCGGTGGTCGCCTTCTCCACCCTGGCCGGCTGGGCGTTCGCGAAGCTGAAGTTCCGCGGATCCAAGGCGCTGCTGATCTTCGTGGTGGGCACCATGGCCGTGCCCACCCAGCTCGGCGTCGTGCCGCTGTACATCCTCTTCGCGCAGCTCGGGTGGACCGGCTCGATCGGTG
>CAMFIY010000136.1 GCA_945952575.1 uncultured Leucobacter sp. | reverse complement strand
GGTGAGATCGGCGCCGAGGCGTGGGAGCTCGCCGCCGCCAACCTGCTCGAGCTGCTGCCCTGCGAGCGGGTCGCCGAGGCGATCGAGGGCGGGATCCGTGCCGAGCAGTTCGTGTGCGAGCCGACGATGCCCCTCGCGGAGCTGCGCGGCATCATCGACGCCGACTACGCCTGGGCGCTCGACATCGACATGGACGCGCCGGGCGCCCGCGCGTTCGTCTGGTACAAATCCGCAGACGCCGAGGAGCCGCGCCGCGGTCCCGTCGATGAGGTCAGCGGTGGGCGCAACTGGGCGCTGGACCTGCCGGGCGACGTGCAGGCGGTGGCTGCCGCGATCGAGACCGCGGGCGGCCACACCGTCGGCGAGCTGCTCCGCGAGCGTCCCGAGCTGCGATCCGCGATCGAGCGGATCCAGTCGCTGCGCGAGTTCCGCTATCACTCGCCCCACATGAACATGCTCTCCGACACCTTCATCCCGGTGTCGATCGTCCGCTTCATGAACTCCGCCGTGCACGGGCTCGCCCGCACGGTCGACGAGGGCGACGACCGCAACGTGCTCGGCCTCATCTACCTCGGCGCCCCCACCGCAGCCGACCTGAACGAGCGTCTCGAACTCGACACCCGCTACCCGCAGATGCCCGCCGCCGCGATTGGAGTCACGCGATGACCACGAACATGCGAGCCTCGGCGCGCGAGATGCGCCACATGGTCGGCCGCTACCTGCACGCCCGCAGCTGTCCCGGCTACGCCGTGAACGCGATCCGCGACGCCATCATGGCCGCCGAGGCCGAGGGCTATGACGCGGTGACGCTCATGGAGGAGATCCGAGACCGGTACCCGGTCGCGGCGACGGGCTTCGTCTTCGCGAAGCAGGACGACGGATCGGTGCTGCTCGACGGCCAGGGCGCCCCGGCGCCGATGCTGGCCCCGGCCTTCGTGGACGAGCTGAGCCTCGCACTGCTCACCGGTGCGCCGGCCGTCCGGGTGCGGAACGTGGCGCACGTCGACTTCCTCGGCGCACTGCACGAGTACGCGGCGATCCGCGGGGTGGCCTATGCGACGACCGAGCTGGGCGACGGCGCGGCGACGTTCGGCGTCGATGCTGTCGAGGCGACCCCGACCGAGCCCGCGGCCGGCGCGGCCGGCCCGGCGATGGAGCGGATCCTGCTCGAGGGCTACGTGCTCGACGCCGATCAGTTCTGGCGGCTCTTCCACGAGTCGAACGAGGCGCTGACCCCCGACTCGGAGCTCTCCCGCCGCCACGCCGGATCCCAGCTCTACGACGAGCACGGCAACCTGATCGGCGAGGTGAGCGAGGAGACCTACCTGCATCTGCGCAGCGAAACCGGCGGTTCGAGCGCGGCGGTGCTGGCATGACCGGGCGTCCCGTGATCGACGGCCTGCAGTGCGGCCGCTACGACCGGGCCCTGCTCGAGCAGCTGCGCGACGGCGGCGTGGGGGCCGTCACGATCACGGCCTCCTTCTGGGAGGACGCGATCGAGACGATGGATGCGCTGGTCAAGTGGAACGACCTCGCGCGCGAGCACTCCGACGTGATGCTGATCGCCCGCACCGGCGAGGACATCGACGAGGCCGTCGCCTCGAATCGCGTCGCGATCGTGCTCGGCACCCAGAATTCGGCCCTCTTCAACGAGCGGATCGGCTTCGTCGAGCACTTCTGGAATCTGGGCGTGCGGATCGTGCAGCTCACCTACAACATCCAGAACGCGATCGGATCCTCCTGCTACGAGCCGAACGACTCCGGCCTCTCGCGCTTCGGCAACGAGGTGGTGGGCGAGATGAACCGCGTCGGCATGATGGTGGATCTCTCGCACGTCGGGGAGCGCACCTCGCCCCAGGCCATCGAGGCATCGAGCCGCCCGGTCGCGATCAACCACGCCAACGCCCGCGCCGTCTACGATCACGCCCGCAACAAGGGCGCCGATGTGCTCGACGCGCTGGTCGCGAACGGGGGTGTGCTCGGCGTCTGCACCTACGACAACATCGCCGGCGCGCTGGCGGCGACGCTCGACGGCTCGGCCGAGCTCATCGCGCGGCACGTCGAGCTGCTCGGTGTCGAGCACGTGGCCTACGGATCCGACCTCGACCCGAACGCGCCGGCCGAGAACATCCCCTGGATGCGCAACGGCCGGTGGAGCCGGCGGACGCAGAACGGCGCCTCGCGGCCCGATCTCGCTCCGGTGCCGGACGCCTGGATCGACAACTTCGACTTCGACAAGTTCGGGATAGTCCGGGACCGCCTGGTCGAGCGCGGGCTCCTGAGCGCGGCCGAGGCCGAGCAGGTCTTCTTCGGCAACTGGCGGCGCCTCTACGGCGAGGGCTTCGTGCCGGAATCGCCCGCCGGCGCCGCGGAGGCGACCGCATGAGCCTCGTTCGGCGCATTCCCGAGCCCGATGCAGGTGCGCTCTCGGCCGACGTCTCCGTGATCGGCGGGACCGCCTACGTGACCGTCATCCCGGTCGACGCCGACGGTGTGCTCGCGGAGGGTATCGAGGCCCAGTCCGAACGGGTCATCGACTCCCTGGCCGAGGAGCTGGCCCGGGTGGGATCCACCCTCGCCGACGTCGCGCACCTCACCATCTACCTGCGCGACCTGTCCGAGAACCGCGGGGCGTTCAACGAGGTGTACGCGCGCAGATTCGGCGGCGCGGTGCCCGTGCGCTGCGCGGTCGGGGTGGCCGAGCTGGCGCGGCCGACCATGCTGGTCGAGCTCACCGCGATCGCGGCCGCGCGCTCGATCTGACGCCGTCGCGGCCGCGCGGTCGTCTTGTGCGCGGTGCTGCCTCGCGCCGGCGCCCGGCCCCGTGAAAGACTTGGGGCATGCATGATCGCGCAGGGCAGCCGGCAGCCGCAGACGACCTCGTCGACCTCGACGGGTTGCTGCGGGCCTTCACCGAGATCGTTCCGGATCCCGAGGATCCGGCGCAGCAGGTCGTGTTCGGCACCTCAGGGCACCGCGGCACCTCGCTGAACGGATCCTTCAACGAGGCGCACATCGCCGCCATCAGCCTCGCGATCGCCGAGTACCGCGCGGCCGAGGGGATCGCCGGCCCGCTGTTCCTCGGCGCCGATACGCACGCGCTCTCGGCGCCGGCGGCGCGAGTGGCCGTCGACGTGCTCTCCGCCGCCGGGGTGCACGTGTTCGTGGCCGCCGGATCGGGCGACGAGGCCTTCGTGCCGACGCCCGCCCTCAGCCACGCGATCCTCGTGCACAACCGGGATCGCGCCGCCGACGACCCGCACCGCGCCGACGGCATCGTCGTCACCGCCAGCCACAACCCGCCGCGCGACGGCGGCTTCAAGTACAACCCGCCGCACGGCGGCCCGGCGGACACCGACGCGACGAAGCGGATCGCCGCGCGAGCGAACGCGCTGCTGGCCGCGGCCGCGGGGATCCCGCGCTCCGGGCCCGGCGCCGTCCCGCCGGGCAACTACGACTTCCTCGGCGAGTACGTCGAGAGCCTCGACGAGGTCATCGATCTCGCGGCGATCCGCCGGGCCGGTCTCTCGATCGGCGCGCATCCGCTGGGCGGTGCGAGCGTGGCCTACTGGGCCGCGATCCGCGATCGCTACGACCTCGACCTCGCGGTGCTCGGCCCCGGCGTCGACCCGCGCTGGGGCTTCATGCACCTGGACTGGGACGGCAGGATCCGGATGGATCCGAGCTCGCCCCAGGTGATGAGCACGGTGACGAGCGCTGCGGAGGCCCATCGCGACGGCTCGGCCCCGGGCTTCGACCTCGTGACCGGCAACGATGCGGACGCGGATCGGCACGGGATCGTGACCCGTGACGCCGGGCTCATGAACCCCAACCACTTCCTCGCCGTGGCGATCGACTATCTGCTGGGGCACCGGCCGGACTGGCCGGTCGACGCCGGCATCGGCAAGACGCTCGTCTCCTCGGCGATCATCGATCGGGTCGTGGCGTCCCACGGGCGGCGCCTGCTCGAGGTGCCGGTCGGCTTCAAGTGGTTCGTGCCGGGGCTCGCCTCGGGCGATCTGGTGTTCGGCGGCGAGGAGAGTGCGGGCGCCTCCTTCCAGCGATTCGACGGCACCGCCTGGAGCACCGACAAGGACGGGATCCTGCTCTGCCTCCTCGCGGCCGAGATCCGGGCCGTGACGGGGCGGTCGCCGTCCGAGCGCTACCGCGAGCTCACCGAGCGCTTCGGGGCGCCGGCCTACGTGCGGACGGATGCGCCGGCGAGCGCCGAGCAGAAGGCGCGGCTCGCGGCGCTGAGCGCCGACGCGGTCACCGACACCGAGCTGGCGGGCGATCCGATCACCGCGGTGCTGACGGAGGCCCCGGGCAACGGGGCCGGCATCGGCGGGCTGAAGGTGCAGACGGCGCACGCCTGGTTCGCGGCCCGCCCGAGCGGCACGGAGGACGTGATGAAGATCTACGCCGAGTCGTTCCGCGGCGAGGAGCATCTGGCTCAGGTGCAGGCGGCGGCGCGCGCGCTCGTCGACCGAGCGCTCGCCTAGGGCCCGTCGGGCCGCCCGCGAGTCGTCGCGTCCGACCCCCGTCGCGCTCCGCCTCGAACCTCCCCGCCCCTACCCCCTCTCCAGGAGTCGCAACACGCCGCATCCCTCGGCGTCGATGCGGCGTGTTGCGACTCCCGGGGAATCGAGGGGTGGGGCGGGGGTGGGGCGGAACCTGGATCGAGCGCGCCCGAGCGCGTCCGAGCGCGACCGGGACCGGGCGTGCGGCCTGCTCGGGATCGCGGACGGGTACGCTTGAGAGCATGTCAGACACGCCGAATCCGCCGCGCCGCTACAGCTATCTGGGCCCGGCCGGCACCTTCACCGAGGCCGCCCTGCGGCAGGTGCCGGAGGCGGCGGGTCAGGAGTGGCGGCCGGTGGCGAACCTGGGCGAGGCGCTGAACGACGTCGTGACCGGGGTGAGCGACGCGGCCATGATCGCGATCGAGAACTCGATCGACGGCGGTGTCGCGGTGGCGCAGGACGCGCTGGCGACGATCCCGAATCTGCGCATCATCGGCGAGTACCTGGTGCCCGTGCGCTTCGTGCTCGTCGCCCGGCCGGGCACGCGCCTCGACGAGGTCGAGGTGGTGGCGGCGCACCCGGTCGCCTACGGCCAGTGCCGGGCGTGGCTCGACGATCGGCTGCCCGAGCATCGGCATCTGCCGGCGACGTCGAACGTGCAGGCCGCTGCGGATCTCTTCGGCGAGGACGGCGGGGGATCCGCGGTCGATGCCGCGATCGCGCCGCCCGGGATCGAGGAGTACTACGACGTCGAAGTGCTGGCCGAGGGACTCGCCGAGAACCCGGATGCCGTGACCCGCTTCGTGCTCGTCAGCCGGAACCCTCCCGTCGGCACGCCGTCCGGAGCGGACAAGACCAGCCTGATCGTGGAGCTGCCCGACGATCGCGCCGGCGCGCTGCTCGACCTGCTCGAGCAGTTCTCGACGCGCGGCGTGAACCTGACGCTGCTGGCCTCGCGTCCCATCGGCGACCGGATGGGCCGGTACCGTTTCGTGATCGACGCGGAGGGCCACGTGCTCGACGAGCGCGTGGCGGACGCCCTGCTCGGGGTGAAGCGCTACAGCCCGAAGGTGGTGTTCCTCGGCTCGTACCCGCGCGCGGATCGTGTTGCGGCGACCACCCATGACGTGCACGACGACAACCGTTTCCGCGACGCCCGTGACTGGCTGCGCGAGGTCATCTCCGGCGCCGAGGCCTGATCCCGGGACTCCGCGCTCCCGCGACACACCGGCCGAGGTTGTTGACGGCACAGTATTGCGTAATGCACACTAGTGCGCATGGAAGCAACGCAACTGCTCAAAGGAGTGCTCGACGCCGCGGTCCTCGCGGTCGTCCAGCGTGACGACGGCTACGGCTACGACGTCGTCCGCCGCCTGCGCGACGCCGGCCTCGAGGAGGTCGGCGATGCATCGGTCTACGGCACGCTCCGTCGGCTCTACGCCGCCGGCGCGCTCAGCACCTATGTGGTGCCGAGCGAGGACGGGCCGCATCGCAAGTACTACAGCATCACCCCGAGCGGTGAGGAACTGCTCGAGCAGCAGCGCGCGGACTGGCAGCGGTTCTCGTCGATCCTCACCCAGCTCATCCTCCCCGGGGCCGCCGCCACCCGGCGCTTCGAAGCCGCGAAAGGAGCAGGCGCATGACCGCCACCGCATCGACCCACGCAGGCGGAGCCGCTGCAGGATCCTCCGTCGAGGAGCGCGCCACGCTCTTCGCCGCCGCCGTCCGCGAACGCCTCAGCGATCTGCCGCCCGATGAGCTCGACGATCTGCTCGACGGGCTCCAGGCCGACCTCGCCGAGCGCCTCGCCGACGGCGATGAGCTCGGCGAGGCCGACGCCTACGCCGAGGAGCTGCGACAGGCCGCCGGGCTGCCGGTGCGCGAGGAGCAGGCGCCGAAGAAGCGCCGCACCATGAGCGAACTGGCCGACGTCGCCGGGGCCGGACTGCGCGGCTGGGTCGAGGGATCCGCGTTCCGCCGCGGCGTCCGCGACTTCCTGGTCTCGCTGCGCCCGGTGTGGTGGGTGGCGCGCGGTGTCGCGCTCCCGTTCGGGATCCTGGGGATCGTCACCTTCGTCACCGGCGCCTGGTGGTGGTTCTACCCGGATCGCGGGCTCGAATCGTTCCCGTTCATGGTGTTCACCCTGGGCTGCGTGATCCTGAGCATCCAGTGGGGTCGCGGGCGCTGGGCGCCGCAGCGCTGGCTGGTCTGGGCCCGCCGCGCGGCCAGCGTGATCGCGGCGATCTCGCTGATCCCGGTGCTCGGGATCATGTGGGGCCGGATCACCACGGTCCAGACGGAGTACGTGGATCCGGGAACCTCCTACATGAGCGGCCTCAGCTACCAGGGCACCGAGATCGGCAACATCTTCGCCTACGACTGCAACGGTCAGCCGCTCGACGGTGTGCAGCTCTTCACCCGCGACGGGCAGCCGCTCGTGACGCTGCAGGACGGCAACCCGCCGTGGTACTACTCCGAGACCGGTGACGAGGGCTTCCAGTACGCGAAGAATCCGCTCGCGACGCTGCCGAACGGCTGGAGCGGCTGGAACGTCTTCCCGCTGGAGAGGATGACGGGGACGGACGACAGCGGGAACCCGACCGGCCCCTCCGAAGCCGTCCCGCCGCCCTTCGCGAAGGTCCCCGCGATCAGCAATGCGTGCCCGAACCCCAGCGATGCCGGCGCCGGCGACGACACGGCTCCCCCTGCCAAGGACGGCGACGCGACGAAGGGGGACTCCGCGAAGACGGAGGGATCCGCCGCAACGGGCAAGAGCACCGGCACCGGCACCGATACGAGCAAGGAGCAGCCGTGAGCGGCGAGCCGGTCAGCGCCCGTGCGCATGCGGCGGCGCGGATCCTGCACC
>CAMFIY010000135.1 GCA_945952575.1 uncultured Leucobacter sp. | reverse complement strand
CGAGATTCATGAGCGTCTCGTGGGCTCGGAGATGTGTATAAGAGACAGAGTCGCGCGTACGCCCCGGCATCGGCTTCTCGCAGGGTGGTGAGCCCGGCGGTCGCCGCCAGGGGATTCCCCGAGAGCGTGCCGGCCTGGTAGACCGGGCCGAGCGGCGCGAGCTGCTCCATCAGCTCGGCACGACCGCCGAGCGCGGCGAGCGGCAGCCCGCCGCCGACCACTTTGCCGAAGGTCAGCAGGTCCGGCTGGGCGGAGGTTGCGGTTCCTCCGCCTCGGAGCTCCGGCTCCAGAACCCCCAGGTATCCGCCCGGTGCCGCGCGGAACCCGGTCAGTACCTCGTCCAGGATGACGAGGGCGCCGTGGCGGTGCGCGACCTCGATCATCGCCCGGGTGAAGCTGGGCTCCGGCGGCAGTACGCCCATGTTCGCCGCTGCCGCCTCGGCGATCACCGCGGCGATGCGGTCGCCGTGGGCCGCGAACGCGGCCTCCAGTGCGACGCGATCGTTGTAGGGGAGTACGAGGGTCTGCGCCGCGGTCTCCTCGGTGACGCCCGCCGAGCCGGGGAGTGCGAGGGTCGCGAGTCCGGATCCCGCGGCGGCGAGCAGTCCGTCCGAGTGGCCGTGGTAGTGGCCGGCGAACTTGATCAGCAGCGGTCGGCCCGTGGCGCCGCGCGCGAGTCGGATCGCGGTCATCGTCGCCTCGGTGCCCGTCGAGACGAGCCGCAGCCGCTCGACCTGCGGGACCCGCGCGATGATCTCCTCGGCGAGCTCCGCTTCCACCGGCGCGGAAGCGCCGAAACCGAGCCCGCGCGCGGCGACGTCCTGCACCGCGTCGACGACTGCGGGGTGGGCGTGCCCGAGTAGGGCCGGCCCCCATGACGCGACCAGGTCGACGTACTCGTTGCCGTCGGCGTCGACCACATACGGGCCCCGGCCGGAGACCAGGAATCTCGGCGTGCCGCCGACCGCGCCGAAGGCGCGCACGGGGGAGTTGACGCCGCCCGGGATGACGCGGGCCGCGCGCTCGGCGAGCGCGGATGAGCGCGCGGTCGATGGGATCCCGTGCCGCGCGCTCATCGGATCCACTCCGCGACCTCGACGGCGAAGTAGCTCAGAACGGCGTCCGCGCCCGCCCGCTTGATCCCGAGCAGCGACTCCTGGATGGCCCCGCGACGATCGATCCAGCCGTTCGCGGCGGCGGCCTCGATCATCGCGGCCTCGCCGGAGACCTGGTAGGCCCAGACCGGGACCGGGCTCACTCCCGAGACGTCGGAGAGCACGTCGAGGTAGCTCATCGCGGGCTTCACCATGATGATGTCGGCGCCCTCCGCGATGTCGAGTTCGGCCTCCCGCACGCCCTCGCGGCGGTTCGCGGGATCCTGCTGGTACGAGCGGCGGTCGCCGCTGAGCTGCGAGTCGACCGCCTCGCGAAACGGGCCGTAGAAGGCCGACGCGTATTTCGCCGAGTAGGCGAGGATCGCGGTGCCGGTGCGACCCGCGGCGTCGAGTGCCTCGCGCACGGCGGCCACCTGCCCGTCCATCATCCCCGAGAGTCCGAGCAGTGCGGATCCCGCCTCGGCCTGGGCGAGCGCCATCGAGCGGTAGCGCTCGAGCGTTGCGTCGTTGTCGACCTCGTCCGTGTCCGCGGTCTCCCTCAGCACGCCGCAGTGCCCGTGGTCGGTGAACTCGTCGAGGCACAGGTCGGTCTGCACGACGAGGGCATCGCCGACCTCTGCGGCCACGACTCGTGTGGCGGCGTTGAGGATCCCGTCGGGGTCGTCCGCGGAGCTGCCCTGCGCGTCCCGCATCGCGGGCACGCCGAAGAGCATGACGCCGCCGACTCCGGCTTCGGCGGCGCCGACCACGACGCGTCGCAGGGACTCGATGGTATGCTGCCGCACCCCGGGCATCGAGCCGATCTCCTTCGGCTCGTCGATGCCCTCGCGGACGAAGACCGGCAGGATCAGCTCGGAGGGGTGGAGTCGTGTCTCGGCGACGAGGCGCCGCATCGCGGGCGTCGAGCGCAGGCGGCGAGGCCGGACGGTCGGGGTCATCTGGAATCTCCTTCTCGAGGTCGTGCGATCGTTTCGGCGATCCGGGCGGTGAGCGCGTCGAGCAGGCCGGCGACGGTGTGCTCGGTCGCGACCACGGAAGCGGCGAGCCCGCGTGCGCGGAGCGCGTCGGCCGTCGCCGAACCGATCGGCGCGCGCAGGGCGCGGCCGGGGACCGCGGCGACGCGGACGGCGATCTCCACGCCGCAGGCGGGGCGCACCACGAGATGCGCGTCAAACCCGCCGTCGGCGATCCCGGACTCGACGGCGACGTCTCGCGGCGCCGGCACGGTGCGGTAGGCGGAGACGCCTTCCGGGCGGTGCCCGGCGGCGGTGAGAGCGTCCTCGAGGCTCGTGTCCGCGAGTTCGGAGAGCGGAAGCAGGATGCGATGCGGGCGAGCCCCGCCCGCCCGCGCGTCGCCGAGCACCCGGATCAGGGCGTCCGCGAGGCCGTGGCTCGAGTAGTCGTGCTCGGGGAGCAGGTCGACGCGGATTCCGTGTTCTCGCAGCGCGCGCGATGTTCCGGGCCCGACCGCCGCGAAGCAGGCGGCCGGTACGGCTCCGCGGAGCGCCGCGCCGAGCGCCTCGGCGCCGTTCGCGCTGGTGACCGCGCAGACATCGTACTCGCCGCGGACCAGGCGCTGCGCAGCCGAGAGCAGCGGGCCGGGGTCCTCTGCCGGCAGGGTCATGGTGAGCGGTGCGACGACGGCCACCCCGCCGCGGCGGCGGATCTCGGCGGCGGCCGCCCCGCCCGCCCGCCCGCCGTGCGGTACCAGGATCCTGCGACCCCCCAGCACCTCGCTCACGCCCGCACCCCGAGCGGAGCGAGCGCCGCGGCGCCGCCTGCGAGCAGCGCCGCGGCGACCGCTCGGCCCAGCCGCGCCGAGCGCGCATCCAGGTCGTCGGAACGGAGCGCGCGGTCCTCACCGCGGACGTCGTCCGGCCAGCGCGTCCGATCATCCGCTTCGAGCCGCTCGCTGCCGTCTGACCGATACACGGCCGCGTGCAGGTGGAGCGCACCCTCGGAGATGCGCGCGCTCGCCCCGACCGGCGCGGCGCAACCGGCCTCCAGGGCGGCGAGCAGTGCGCGCTCTGCGAGAGCGCAGGCCCGTGCCTTCCGATGGTCGAGCGCACGCAGAGCCTCGGGGTACGGTCCGTGCTCGAGATCATCGGTGCGCACCTCGACGGCCAGCGCCCCCTGGCCGGGAGCGGTCGGGGTCGTGTCGAGCGGAAAGCGCTCGGTGATCGCGTCGCCGCGAGCGATGCGATCGAGCCCGGCCGCCGCCAGCACGACGGCATCGAGGTCGACGCCGACCCGGGCCAGACGCGTGTCCACGTTGCCGCGGAGATCCCGGAGCTCCAGATCGGGCCGCATCGCGAGCAGCTGGGCACCGCGTCGGGGCGATCCGGTTCCGACGCGCGACCCGCTCGGCAGGCTGTCCAGGGTCAGCCCGTCGCGCGCGCAGAGGCCGTCCCGCGCGTCGGCTCGGGGTGGAATCGCGCCGAGCGAAATGCCCGGACAGGGACCGGTGGGGAGGTCCTTGAGCGAGTGGACCGCGAGGTCGCACTCGCCGGCGAGCAGCGCATCGCGCAGCGCGCTGACGAAGACGCCCGTGCCGCCGAGCTGGGCGAGGGGGGCCGTCGATCGGTCGCCGTGCGTCGTCACGATGATCAGGGCGACGTCTATGCCCGTCTCCCGAGCGATCCGGTCCGCGACCGTCGTCGTCTGGGTCACGGCGAGCGTGCTGCCCCGGGTGCCGATGCGCAGGAGGCCGTCGGACGGGCCGAGCGGGCCCTCGGCTCGGAAGACCCGTCCGGGAATGCGGGAGTGCGGTGCGGGGAGCTTCATGGTCGAGGCGATCCTTCGAGTGTCGACGGGTGTGAAGTGCCGAGTGCGGCGCGGAGGGCGGCTGCCGCGGCGGCGCGGGCGCCGGGTACGACGGAGGCGAGACCGACTCCGTGCACCCAGTCGCCGGCGAGATGGATGCCCGGGGGCGGGCTCGGAGGTGCGGCGCCGAGGCGCCCCATGCGCCACTCGCGGCGGATGCAGTCGCGCACGTCCTCCGGACGCAGCTCGACGCCCAGGATCAGGGATGCATCGCGCAGCGCGAGCTCGCGGACCGCCGCATCGCCGAGAGCCGCGGTCTCGGGGGGCGTGCCGGTACGGCCGTAGGAGAGCCTCAGCACGTGCAGCCCGGGAGCGCGCTCCCGGGCGCGGTCGGGCCACTTCGCGGTGACGTGCGTGAGCGCCTTTGCCCGGATCGGCGCGGTCACCTCGCTCTCGTGCGGCACGAGCGCGCCGGTGCCGCGAGGTGCATCGTCGAGTGCGGGCGCGTGGATGGCGAGCGCGACGATCTCGACCTGCTCCGGCGCGGGTCGAGGCGCGACCGCCCGGTCGTCGACGCAGGAGGCGAGCAGCGGCACCGCCGCGTGCTCGGGCACGGCGAGGATCACCGCGCCGACCTCGATGATCTCCCTCACGTCGTCCCCCGCACCGTTCTCCGCGCCTCGGTCGCCCGTTGCGCGGCGGGGGCGGGAAGCGCTGACCCGCCAGCCGGGTCCGACGGGTTGCAGGGACTCCGCGACGGATCGCGTCCGCAGCTCGACGCCGAGACGCTCGAGCTCCGCGACCAGCGCTTTGACGAGCGAGATCATCCCGTCGCGCAGGCCGGCCGCTGCGGCTCCCGCCGAGGCCGCGCCGTCGCGGACCGCGGTCGCCGCGGCGATGAGCGAACCCCGACTGGCGAGGGCCTCGAGCAGTTGACGGACGGCCGGGTTCATGGAGTGCGGGTCGGTGATCGAGATGTGCCGGGGGTCTGCGGAGTACACGCCCAGCGCGACGGGTCTGACGAGCCGGTCGAGCACGCGCGCGCCGAGCCGCGAGCGAACCAGCTCGGCGAGCGTCGCGGCGTCGCGGCCGACGCTGCGGGGGAGCATCGGCTCGATCGCGGCGCGCAACGCGCCGACCGTGCCGAGCGCCCGACGGCCGGCCTGTGACAGTGGAGCGGCTGGGATGCCGAGTGCGCCGGCTCCCGGAAGCCGCACGGCTCGTGCGCGGCGTGACGGGGGAGCGGCCCGGGCCGCTCTGCGCGAGGGGCCGTCCGCATCGCCCGGCAGCACCGCCCAGGCGCCGAGCGGCTCCGGTGAGCGGATCTCTTCGGCGAGGCCGAGCTCTCCGAGGAGCGATGCGACGCCGCCGCCTCGCGTGGCGAAGGAGTCCGCGCCGACATCGACCCGCACCCCGGCCAGGGACTCCGCGCGAATCCTGCCGCCGAGCCGGTCATCGGCTTCGAGCAGCACGACCGAAGCGCCCGCACGGGCGAGCTCGCGCGCGGCGACGAGACCGGAGATCCCGCCTCCGACCACGGCGACGTCCGGCCCTCGGTCACGCCCCATGCGCGAGCTCCACGATACGGCTCAGCACCGTCGGGTCGGTCTCCGGGGGCACGCCGTGGCCGAGGTTCAGGATGTGCGCGGGGGCGCGGCGTCCGCGACGCAGCACCCCTGCCAGATGCGCCTCGAGCAGGGCCGCCGGGGCGCCGAGCAGTGCGGGGTCGAGGTTGCCCTGGAGGGGGACGGCGTCGTCGAGTCGTCGGCTGGCGTCGTCGAGCGGGGTCCGCCAGTCGACCCCGAGCGCATCCACGCCGATCGCGGCGAGCTCTTCGAGGAGGTGCCCCGATCCGACGGCGAAATGGATCACCGGGACCTGGACGGCTCGGCTGGCGTAGCCGTCGCCTTCGGGGTAGCTCAGGCCTCGCACGGCCCGGAGCGCCCGGCGCGACGCGGGCGCGACCCGCTCCCGGTAGTCGGAGGCGCTCAGGGATCCCGCCCACGAGTCGAAGAGCTGCACCGCGCTCGCGCCGGCCTCGACCTGTGCGGCGAGGAAGGCGCCGGAGAGCCCTGCGGCCCAGTCGAGCAGCGAGCGCCAGGTCTCGGGCTCCGCGTGCATGAGCGTCCGCGCGCGCAGGTGATCGCGCGACGGCCCGCCCTCGACGAGGTAGGCGGCGAGGGTGAACGGAGCCCCGGCGAAGCCGATCAGGGGAGTCGTTCCGAGCTCGTGGGCGGCGATGCGGACCGCCGCGCTCACGGGCTCCAGCGCCTCTCGCAGGCGCGCCGTCGTGTGCTCGGCGCGGCACCGTGCGACGTCGGCCGCGCTGCGGATCGGCCGGGCGAAGACCGGTCCGCGTCCCGGCACGAGGTCGACCTCGACCCCGGCGAGTCTCAGGGGAACGACGATGTCGCTGAAGAAGACGGCGGCGTCCACGCCGTGTCGACGCACGGGCTGCAGTGTGATCTCGGCGGCGAGCCCCGGATCGAGGCAGGCGTCGAGCATCCGGTGCGCGGCGCGGAGCGCGCGGTACTCGGGGAGCGATCGACCGGCTTGTCGCATGAACCAGACGGGGGTCCGCTCGGGCCGGTCGCCGCGGAGCGCGCGCAGCAGGGGTGCGTCGACCGTGCGCCCGTCGACGAGGGGGTGAGAGGCGTGGAGAATGTTCATCGGACGAGATGTTAGCTTATAGATCTGATGTGATAGATCAGATGTGGTGGATAGGCTTCGATTCCACCCCGAACCCCGGACAGGATACTCCCGAGAATCTCCATGTTGCTGTGCCTCTCCATCGACCACCGAGGCGGGTCGTTCCCATTGCTCGAGCGCCTCGCGCGGCTGGACGAAGCGTCCGTCGTCGCCCTCGCCGGTCCGGGCGGATCGGTGCTGCTCTCGACATGCAACCGCTTCGAGCTCTATGCGGAGACCGCTGCGGAAGCGGGTGATGCCGTCACCCGGCTCCTCGACGAGCTGGCTGCCTCGAGCGGCATCCCGGCGCGCGAGCTGCGAGCCGCCGCCGTGATCAGCGAGGGCTTCGGGGCGGTCGAGCACCTGTTCTCCGTGGCCGCGGGGCTCGAATCGGCGGTTGTCGGCGAGGAGGAGATCGCCGGGCAGGTGCGCCGGGCCCACACGCGCGCCCGCGAGCTCGGCTCGGTCACGCACCAGCTGGAACGGCTCTTTCAGGCCGCGACTCGCACCGCGCGCACCGTGGCGCAGCGCACCGAGCTGAGATCCGCCGGTCGCTCGCTCGTGCGGCTCGCCCTCAGGATCGCGGAGAGCCGCATTCCGTCCTGGCCGGAGGCGAGGATCGTGCTCGTCGGCACGGGCGCCTACGCGGGCGCGACGGTGTCCGCGCTCAAAGCGAGGGGTGCACAGCGGATCCGTGCGTATTCGCCATCGGGCCGGGCGGCCGGTTTCGCCGCCGAGCGCGGAATCGAGGCCGTCGCCCCCCCCGCGCTCCGGGAGGCGCTGGACGGAGCCGATCTCGTCATCGCCTGCTCGCGCGCCGAGGAGCCGCTGCTGGCCACCGAGCATTTCGCTCCGAATCATCCGGAGCGCCGTCTGCTCATCGATCTCGGCATGCCTCGGAACATCGAGCCGGAGGTCGCCGCGCTGCCGGGCCTCGAGC
>CAMFIY010000134.1 GCA_945952575.1 uncultured Leucobacter sp. | reverse complement strand
TGCCAGGCCTGCGCGATCGGGGGCATCGCGTTGGTGACCCCCGGCCCGGTGATGAGATAGCAGACCCCCGGCCGGCCCGTGACCCGGCTGTAGGCGTCGGCTATGAACCCGGCGCCCTGCTCGTGCCGCGGCACGATCACGTCGATCCCGCTCCGGTCGATATCGCGGAACAGCTCGAGCGTGTGCACGCCCGGGATCCCGAACACGTGCTCGACGCCGTATTCCGCAAGGATCGAGCTGATGGCTTGCCCGAGTCGCATGGTGGTTGCTCCGATCGCCGGGGTCTGATCTGCAATTGTTTCACATAATCCGACCGGTCGGAATGGCTTGAGGCGGATCGACTGCGCGGACCGACTGCGCGGATCGACGCAGCCGGATCCGATCGACGCAGCCGGATCCGATCGACGCAGCTAAAGCCGCTCGGCGGAAACGCCGAAGGTGTCGCAGGCTCCCGCGCCGCCCTGGTACCCCGTCTGGAACCAGCGCTGACGCTGAGCGGAGGACCCGTGCGTGAGCCCCTCGGGGTTGACCCGCTGGCCCGCGCTCTGCTGGATGTTGTCGTCGCCGACCGCTGCCGCGGCGTCCATGGCGTCCCGCATCTCGGCCTGCGTGACCGGCTTCAGGAACGGCGTGCCGTTCGCATCGGCCACCGTCGACGCATCCCGCACCCAGGCGCCCGCATAGCAGTCGGCCTGGAGCTCGAGGCGGACCGATCCCGAGGCCGGGCCGGTGTCGCGCCCCACGTTCTGCAGCGTTCCGGTGAGATTCGAGATGTGGTGACCCCACTCGTGCGCGAGCACGTACATCTGCGCCAGGGGGCCGGCCGTCGCGCCGAAATCGCTGCGCAGCGTCGCGAAGAACGCGGTGTCGACGTAGATGGTCTCGTCGGTGGGGCAGTAGAAGGGGCCGACCGCGGAGGAGGCCGTGCCGCACGGCGACTGCGTCGCGCCGCTGTAGAGGGTCACTCCCGGCGCCCGGTAGCCGCGGACCTGGGTCCCCCAGAACGTGTCGAGGGAATCGGCTGCCGCCGCCATGCGGCAATCGTCGTCGGCATTGGCGTCGGCGCCGGTCTTGCAGTCCGACATGTCGACGACCTGGTCGCCGCCGGACCCCGTGCCGCCGCCCAGCACGCCGGCCAAAGGGCTCAGATCGACGCCGAGCAGCTGAGACGCCAGCAGCAGCACGATGACGCCGAGCGCACCGCCACCGCCGATCGCCATGGTCTTGCCGCCGCGGCGTCGTCGGACTTTGCTCGTGTCGATGTTCGCATCGTCATTGAAGGTCATCGTCGCTCCTGCACCGGCCGAGGGAGTGAACCGAGCCGCAGAACGCCTCTCGGCGGAAGTCCGCTCGAAGCGGCAAATATTGGAGCCCGGGGTTACTGCGGCCCGGCGGTATCGATTCTAGCGGGATCCGGCGGCCCCGGGCGGTCGGCCGCTGCTGGACGCCACCCTAGACTGAAGCATATGAACGCCAAGGACGGCGCCTCCCTCGAAGCAAAACCGAGCCTCGCAGCGACCGCGCGGTCCGCGACCGAATCCGGGCAGCCGTCATCGCCCGAAGGGCGGACGCGGACGAGCCGGATCCTGCAGGTGATCAGGCACGCGCCCTTCACGACGGCGCTGGTGTCGGCGCTGCTCATCGTCGGCATCGCGACCGGAGCGCTGCTCTCGCCCGAGGACGCCCAATTCTGGAGCGAGCGCCTGGGCACCGGACTGCCCGCATTCTCCGAGGGACGCTGGTGGACGATCGCGACCGCCCCCTTCCTGCTCGGGCATCCGCTCGTCTATCTCACCCTTCTCCCGCTCGTAGTCGGCGGGGTCGGCTGGGCCGAACGGCGCTTCGGCACACTGCGCACCATAGGCCTGTTCGTCGCCGGCCACCTCATCGGCGTGCTCGGATCCGCCGCCATCCTGACCCCCCTCGCAGACTCGGGCTGGCCCTGGGCCGAGCGCGTCGCCACGAGTTTCGATGTCGGCCCCTCGTGCGGCGCCCTGACCGCGCTCGTCTTCGCCATCGCCACCCTGCCGGCCCCGTGGCGCCTGCGCGCGCGACTCGGGATCGGACTGTGGGTCGCCATCTCGGTGCTCTACCTCGGCCGCATCGACGACCTCGATCATGCGGTGGCGATGACCGCGGCCCTCGCCGTGAGCGGCTGGCTGCCCGCCTTCCGCCGCCCCTCCGGCCGCCCCACCCAGCGCGAGTGGAGGCTGCTCGCCTTCGCCGGACTCGTCGCGATCGGCGCGATCCAGATCCTCGACCTCCTCGTGCCCTACGATGGGCCCCTCGGATCGAACCAGCCCGACGCCTCGTTCGTCGACGTCTCGATAGACGTGGTCGTGATCCTGCTCATCGCCAACGGCATACGCAAGGGCTACCGCGTCGCGTGGGTGATCGTGCTCATCCTGGGCGCCTTCAACGTACTGCCGGCAGCGCTCGTGCTCGCCTTCCTGCCGCTGTCGATCGAGTCCGGCGCCGTCGCGTCCGTTGCCGAGGCGTTCGGCCTGCTGTTCGCTCCCGGCATCCTCTGGCTGCTGCTCATGCTGCTCCTGATCGCGGCACGCGGAGCGTTCAGGGTCCGGATCCGGCGCGCCAAGCGCTCGCTGTCGTCGGAATCTCAGACCCGTGAGCAGCTGATCGAGAGGATCCGGCGCTACGGCGGCGGCACCATCTCGTGGATGACGACGTGGGAGGGCAACCGGCGAATCGCGGTCGACCTGCGACAGTCGTCGGATACCGGCGCACGCGAGACCGGATCGATCGCCTACCAGGCCTGGTCGAACATCGCGATCATGCTCGGCGACCCGATCGTGCCCCCTGGACGGGAGCGCGAGGCGCTCGCGCAGTTCGAGCGGGAGACGCAGGCAGCAGGCCTCATCCCGTGCGTCTTCTCGGCGAGCGCGGCGAGCGCCGCCGCAATGCCCCAGGGCTGGCGCTCGGTCGTCGTGGCGGAGGACACTCTCGTCGACCTGCCCGAGCTGAAGTTCACGGGCAAGCCGTGGGCGGCGGTGCGCACCGCCATCAATCGCGCCGGGCGCGAGGGTATCGAGTTCCGCATGACGCGACTCGCCGACGAGCCCTGGAACGTGCTGGCCCAGGTGCGGGCGATCTCGGAGCAGTGGACGGGCGACAAAGGACTGCCCGAGATGCGGTTCACGCTCGGCACGGTCGACGAGGCGCTCGACCCGGAGACCTACGTCGGGATCGCGGTGGACGACGGAGGCAACCTGCACGGCGTCACGTCATGGCTGCCCGTGTACGGCGAGCGGGGGCCGGCCGGCGATCCCCGCATCGTCGGCTGGACGCTCGACCTGATGCGACGGCGCGACGGCGGCTTCCCGCCGGTCATGGAGTTCCTGATCGCCTCCTCCGCGCAGTGGTTCTCACATGAGGGGTACGCGTTCGTGTCGCTGTCGGGGGCTCCGCTCGTCCGGCCCGCCGAAGTCGAGGCCGGGCCCGTCGATCAGGTGCTCGAACAGATCGGCGGACTGATCGAGCCGCTCTACGGCTTCACGTCGCTGCACAGATTCAAGCAGAAGTTCAATCCGCGTCACGAGTCGCTCTACCTGCTGTTCCGCGACGAGGGCGACCTGCCGCGCATCGGCATCGCGATCACCCGCGCGTACCTGCCGGACGCGTCGCTTCGCGATCTCCTGACGTCGGCCTCCTCAGGGAGCTAGTCGAGGGTGCCGTCGCGCCACCGGCGGGCGCCCGCGTGCAACTCGTCTGCGAAGCCCGCGTAACGCAGCGCCCTCGTCGTCAACTGGGCGGCGTGCTCGTCATCGCTCGCGTCGCGGTCGTCGGCGAGCGAGGCCGCTCCGAGCGACATGATCCGGCAATAGCTGGACGCGCGCTCCAGAGCGATGGCGAGATCTCCGGTGAAGACTCCGCGCAGGATCGTGTCGCACAGCTGCGCGATGGAATCCGGGTTCACCGGCTCGGCGACCCCGGCGACCACCGAATGAATCGTCGGATCCGCGATCCGCCCGATCCGGAACAGCTCGGCCGTGCCCTCGGGGTCGTTCACCGCGATCCGATGCAGCAGGTAGATCCGCCACAGCTGGCCCGCGAGCGAATGCGCGCCGGCGCTCGCCCACAGCTCGGCGATGTCGTCGATCCCGGCCCCCGCGGCGAGCCGGACCACTCGCTCGACGACCTCCGGATCCGCGACCTGGGCATCCCCGTGCGCCATGCCGCGGACCCGGTTGAGGAGCGCCCACGAGGTCTCCTGAGCGATTCGGTGCGCCGCCCCCGGCTCGTCCGACCCGATGATCCAGTCGAAACTCGCCGTGGGCTGCAGCACCGGGCGCTGGTAGTCGCGTGACATCGTCACTCCCCTCACTCGAGCTGCGAATCCGCCGCTGGGATCCCGGATGCGGCGAGTCTACGCCGGCCGCGAATCGTGCCGTGCAGCGCGTACCGAGACGAACACGCTAGATTAGACGCGGGCCTGTAGCTCAGCTGGCAGAGCATCGGACTTTTAATCCGCGGGTCGCGGGTTCGAGCCCCGCCGGGCCCACCCAAAGTGTGTATTACTTCGCCTGTTTGGTGTCGTTTGGTGTTCGGTTGATGGGTGACAGTGTGTCGCCTGATGGGTGACACATACTCCGGCTGATGGGTGACACTCCCGATATGAGGGAGTTATCAGTGACCGAACAGCGCTACCAGGCCGTCCTCGCGGTGATCAGCGAGGGGGCGACCATCACCGAGACCGCGGCACGATTCGGGGTATCCCGAAAGACGATGCACGCCTGGCTGCGACGCTACGAGGACGAGGGATTGGCCGGCCTCGCGGATCGTTCGCATCGGCCGCTGCGGGTGCCGCATCAGATGCCTGCGCCTGTCGAGATCGAGATCGCCCGGGTCCGGCGGGCGCATCCATCGTGGGGGCCGAGACGGCTGGTGTACGAGCTCGGACAGCTGGGTGTGGAGCCGGTGCCATCGGAGTCGGGGGTGTATCGGGCGCTCCTGCGGCTGGGCCTGATCGATCCTGGTGCGCGGCGTCCCCGTGACCGGAAGTGGAAACGGTGGGAGCGGGGCGCGGCGATGGAGTTGTGGCAGATGGATGTGGTCGGCGGGTTCCTGCTCGCGGACGGGCGACGAGCGAAAGCGCTGACCGGGATCGATGACCACTCGAGGTTTTGCGTGTCCGCGTACCTGATGCTCCGGGAGAGCGCCCGGAACGTTGCGGACGGGCTCGAGCTCGCACTGGGCCGGTACGGGCTGCCGGGGCAGATTCTGACGGATAACGGGAAGGTCTTCACCGGAAGGTTCAACCAGCCGCCGGTCGAGATGCTGTTCGACCGGATCCTCCGCGAGGCCGGGGTGGAGCATCTGCTCACCCAGCCCAGGTCTCCGACCACCACCGGGAAAGTGGAACGGTTCCATCGGAGCCTGCGGGCCGAGTTCCGCACCGACCGGGTCTTCCCGACGTTGGCAGCCGCGCAGGCGGAGTTGGATGCGTGGGTGGAGACGTACAACACGACGCGCCCGCATCAAGGGATCGGGATGGTGCCTCCGGTGACCCGCTTCCAATCGGATGCTCCCGTCCTGCCTGTCCCGATCCGTCCAACGGTGTCGGGGAGTGTGCGGCCGGGCGAGGAGCGGCGGGACGGGGTGTGGGTGGCGAGGCGGGCGTCCGGGATCGGGGTGGTGTGCGTGAGCTGGCAGCAGATCGCTCTCGGCCGGGCTGCCGCGGGCAAGAACCTCGACGTGTGGGTCACCGCGGAAGTCGTTCAAGTCTGGGACGGAGACGTGTTGCTGCGGACCGTGTTGCGTCAGAGCAGCGGTGAGGTGCGGAACAAACGCGCCTCGATCCCGGGCAGGAGACAAGGTTAGAGTGAGAGCGAGTGCTACCTGACTGCCGGAGTAGGCATGTCACCCATCAACCGACACACTTCAAGGAGATCAGCGGAGGTCTTACCCTAACTTGTAGATGAGATTCAGTTCTTGCACAAGGAGTAACTCGAGATGCAGATTGAGGCGATTCACAAGAGCGCACAGCACAGGTTTCCGATCATGTTCGCTGGCACGGCCGCCCACGGATCGCTGGACTAGTCGGAGACGCGAAATTCTATTCAGCACGACCCTTCAGGTTCTCGAGCATCTGATCACTTGAAGATCAGGACGCCGAAGAAGCGACCGCGGGCCGGCCAGGCTCGAGGGCGTTGCGTGGCACGACTTCGCCCTGCATCATGCCTGATTTCGACAAGTACATGATGTGCGCGGTGCCCGAACTGGGCGTCCCGGAGATTCGTCAGCGTCCGAAATGACACTGACTACTTCGGATTCAACTCCGCAAACCGTTGAAACATCGACCACAGCCCCATGATTCGCAAGATTCCGTGTGGCCTGCATGCCGCGGGCGACGTGGAGTGGGTACTGCGTTAGCGTGGAATAGGAGAACTTCCGAGGATGGAACCGACAGTGGCAATAGCTCCACTCTGCCCGGAGGTTCCCGTGTTGTCGCGGAGTCCAGATTAGGCGATTGTCCCGGGCACTGCGGCTACGCGCGCAGGCCGTCCAGGATCATTCCGGCGAAGATCTCACCGATCTCGCGCGGGGAGAGCGCGCCGGAGGACGCCATCCAGGTGTGCGTCCAGGCGGACATGCCGATGATGCCGAACGCCACGACGCGCGACGGGCCGCGATCCGTGAAGACCCCGGCCTCGACCCCGGTGACGATCAGATCGTTCACGTGGTCGGCGAACTCGTCGCGTTTCACCCGGATCTGACCGAACGCGTCCTCCGCGAGGAAGCGCTGCTCGTGCAGATAGATGGTGATCTCCGACTTGTAGCGGCCGATCGGCTCCATGAGCACCTCGACGATGAACTGGTGCAGCTTCTCATCGATGGGGATGTCGCGCGCGACGACCTCGCGAGCGAGCTCGAGCTGGTAGTCGATGAAGCCGTCGTGGATCTCGTGCAGGAGATCCTCTTTGCTGTCGAAGTAGTGGTAGAACGCACCCTTGGTGCGCTCGGCCTTGTCCACGATCTGCTGGACGCTGGTGACGTCGTACCCGAACTGCTCGAACAGGCCGACCGCACTGTCGAGCAGCGCTTGCCTGGTCGCGTTCGGGTCGCGTTGCACCCGCTTGGCGTCTCGATCCGGTTTCTTCGCCACTCCCAGCCCTTTCGATTGAGTTATCGCTATGAGCGACTCTACATACCTCGCAGTCTGCCCGCGTGAAGATTCCCAGCGCTGGCAAGAATTCGGAGGTACCTTGAGCGCCAAGAAGCGAGAGAGTCCGCGCAGTGTCCGCGCGCCTGACCGGACCAAACTACCCCAGCACTCCCCGCACCTCAAGGAAACACCGCACGCCATATCCATGCGGCTTGATAGCGTGTGCAGTTCTTTCTGCGGATACACCGGAACAGGAATCCAGAGCCCATTCCTCGCGGGCTCAGGAACGGGGCCCGCGCGCGGAACTCGACTGATCGGCCGAGCGGCGCCCCGAACCCGCGCCCGCCCGCGCTGCTCCCCCGCCTCTTGTAGGCGCCACGCGGCGTATGCGCTCGGCCC
>CAMFIY010000133.1 GCA_945952575.1 uncultured Leucobacter sp. | reverse complement strand
GCGTTCGACAGCGCCACGCCGGAGACGCGATCCGGGGTCACACTCACACCGATTCTCACATTTGCATATTACGCCGCAACCACACTATGCAAAATGCACAGGAAGGTGACTCGCGGCCGGAGTATCTTCGCCTTACGTCGCACAAGCGGCATGTCCAGACACCGGAGTTTTCGACATCATGATCCGTAGCCTGCTCACCCTGCGAACCTCGCCGGAGCAGATCGACGCCGTTCTCGACCTGTATCGCGCCGAGCAGATCCTCCAGGAATCGCTCGATCTCACCCGCGCGATCGCCTCCGAGATCTCGATCGCCGCCGATGGCTCGGGCGAGATCGTCGTCACGGCGCTCTGGCCCGATGCCGACGCGTATCAGGAATGGCTCGACCACCCGCGTCGCGGTCGCGTGGCCCCCGAGCTCGTCGCGCTGCTGGACGGCGCGGAGGTCGGCTCCGGCCGGCTCTACCGGATCGACCACGCGGTCGCGAAGCCCTGAACCCCTTCTCCCTCATCATCCGAACCCCACGACCACCCATCCACGCTTCAAGAAAGAAGGACGCAATGAAGCATCTGAACCGAATCGTCGCAGCCGCGGGGGCGCTCGCCCTCGGAGTGACGCTCGCCGCCTGCAGCTCGGGCGGAGACGGCACCGACGGCGGGAAGAAGGACTCCTACTCGATCGTGTTCCTGGCGGCATCCTCGCAGAACGGCTACAACCAGGCCGTCTACCAGGGTGTCGAGGAGAAGGCCAAGGAGCTCTCGAAGAAGACCGGCATCAAGATCGAGACCAAGATCCAGGACGGCCAGTTCGACGCGAACACGCAGCTCTCGCAGCTGCAGAACGCCGGCACGCAGGGGCAGGCCGACGGAGTCATCGTCGTGCCGAACGACGGCCCCGGCCTGGGTGCCGCATTTCCGCTGACCAACAACATCCCGGTCGTCCCGGTGCTCAACCCGATCGGGCCGGACATCAACAAGATGGAGCCGCAGGTCGAGGGCGTGGTGTCGACCGTCGCCTCGCCCCCGGTGAACGGTGCGAAGCTCCAGGCCGAGTCGGTCGTCGAGTACTGCAAGGACATCGACCCCTGCAAGATCGGCCTGCTGGCCGGTCTGCTCAACTCCCCGCTCGACGTCGCCCGCGTCGAGGCCTGGCACTCGGTGCTCGATCCGCACGCCAACATCAAGGTCGTCGGCACGCTCGAGGGCGCCTACGACCGGGACAAGTCGCTCACCGCGGTCACCAACCTGCTGCAGGGCAACAAAGACATCAACGGCATCCTGAGCAACGCCGACCAGCAGACCCTGGGCGCGCAGATCGCCCTGGAGAACGCCGGGATCGACCCCTCGTCGATCTTCCTGACCGGCGGCGGCGGAACGACCGAGGCCGTGAAAGCGGTTCGCGCAGGCAAGTGGACCAATGACTTCCTGAACTTCCCGGTGTCGATGGGCGCGGCCGCGATGGAGCAGATGTTCAACTCGCTCCAGGGAGACGCCGTGCAGGCCGTGGTGGACGCCGACTCGCTGGTCAAGCTCGGGCCGATCGCGACCAAGGCGGACCTGGACGCGGCCCCCGACTTCACGGGCGAGTGGAACGGCTGATCCGATGACCGAGCCGGTGATCGACCGCGCGCTCGTCGAGCTCCGAGGGGTGAGCAAGCGCTTCGGCGGCACGCAAGCCCTCGACGAGGTCTCGATAGAGGTCCGCAGCGGAGAGATCCACGCCTTCGTCGGCGAGAACGGCGCGGGCAAGTCGACTCTCGGCAAGGTGATCGCCGGCATCTACACCGCGGACCGGGGCGGCGTCGTCATCGACGGCGCCCCGGTGGACCGGTGGAACCCCGGGATCGCACAGGGGCGAGGCATCGCGATGATCGCTCAGGAGCTCGCACTGGTCCCGGACCTCACCGTGGCGCAGAATGTGTTCCTGGGGGCCGAGGAGCATCGGCTCGGCGTGCTGCGGCGCAACGTCGACGAGCGCTTCGCCGCGCTCGACGCCGAGGTGGGTTTCGGCCTCGACCCGCGCGCCCGAGTGCGGGATCTGCGCATCGCGGAGCAGCAGAAGGTCGAGATCCTCCGCTCCCTGGCCCGCGACGCGCGTGTGATCGTGATGGACGAGCCGACCTCGTCGCTCACCGCGCACGAGATGTCGCAGCTCGAGGACCTCATGCGGACGCTCCGGGATCGCGGCTGCTGCGTCATCTACGTCTCCCATTTCCTCGACTCGGTCCTCGGGGTCGCCGATCGCATCACCGTCATGCGCGACGGCCGGAGGATCGATACCTTCGAGGCCGCAGCCGTCTCCAAGCATCAGCTGGTGACGGCGATGCTCGGTCGCGAGCTGGACCAGGCGTATCCGGATCGACCTGCCGCGCCGGGCGCGGATCAGGCTCCGGTGCTCGTCGCGCGCAGCGTCCGCACGCGCACCGGGGTGGAGGACATGTCGTTCGAGGTCAGGCCCGGCGAGATCGTCGGCCTGCTCGGCCTGGTCGGCAGCGGTCGCACGGAGTGCCTGCGGGCCGTCTTCGGCGTCGACGAGATCGTCGGGGGCGCCGTCGAGTTCGGCGGACGCGACTGGACGGGACGCACGCCGAAGCACTCCATCGACGCCGGGCTCATCCTGGTGTCGGAGGACCGGCACAAGGACGGACTGGTGCTGCAGCGCTCGGTGCGCGAGAACATCGCACTGTCGAGTCTCGGTGCGCGTGCGCTCGGCGGGGTCATCCGCTCGGGGCAGGAGAAGCGCGAGGCGCTCGAGGTGGCGCGATCGGTCGAGATCCGACCGCTCGACATCGAGCTGCCCGTCGGATGGTTCTCCGGCGGAAACCAGCAGAAGGCGCTGCTCGGCAAGGCGCTCGCCGCATCGCCGAAGATGATCATCCTCGACGAGCCGACCCGGGGCGTGGACGTCGGGGCGAAGCGCGCCATCTACGAGCTGATCGTCCGGCTCGCGACCGAGGGGATCGGCGTGCTCCTGATCTCCTCCGAGCACGAGGAGGTCATGGAGCTCGCGCATCGCGCCTACCTGGTCTCCGAAGGACGGACGTTCGCAGAGATCATCCCCACAGAAACGACCGTGGAGGACGTGCTGTTCCAGCTCTTCCACGTGGCATCCGGAGAGGAGGCGGCAGCATGAGCGAGGCCGCGAACACCACAGTGACTCAGGTGCGCGCCAAGAGGGCGTTCTCGCTGAAGGAAATCGTCATCGAGTACGCCGTGCTCCTGCTGCTCGCGATCGTGCTCGTCGCGCTCGCGATCCTGTCGCCGACCTTCTTCACCTTCGGCAACATCGTCAACATCCTGAATCAGAACGCTCCCCTGGTGATCATCGCCTCGGCGGGCACCTTCGTCATCATCTCGGGCAACTTCGACCTCTCGACGGGCGCGATCTACAGCGTGGCCGGCGTGATCGCGGCCTGGCTCGCGGTGCACACCGACAACGTCTGGCTCGCCCTGCTCGCCGCTCCGATCGTCGGCCTCGTGCTCGGCGCCTTCAACGGCACGGTCATCACCCGCCTCCGGGTCCATTCGTTCCTGGCGACCCTCGCGTCCTCGATGATCTTCACGACGATCGCGGTGCTGATCACGGGAGGCAGTCTGATCACCGTCACGACGCCCGGCTTCCCGGTGCTCGGCCGTGATCGGATCGGCGGGATCTTCATCGCGGTGTTCGTCATGATCGCCGTCGTCGCGATCTTCTGGTTCATCCTCTCCCGCACGGTGTTCGGCCGTCATGTCTACGCGGTCGGCGGCAATGCCGAAGCGGCCGAGCTCTCGGGCATCCATGTCGACCGGACCCGTGTGATCGTCTTCGTGCTCAGCGGGCTCGCCGCGGGCAGCGCCGCCGCGATCGGCGTCTCGCGCATCGCCTCGGGGCAGCCGCTCGCCGGCGCCGGGCTCGAGCTGAGCGCGATCGCCGCGGTCATCCTGGGCGGCACGAGCATCTACGGCGGGGTCGGGGCGGTCTGGCGATCGATCGCGGGCGTGTTCCTGATCGCGTTGATCGGCAACGGTTTCGATCTCCTGAACCTGAACCCTCAGCTGAAGGACATGGTCACCGGCTTCATCATCCTCGCCGCGGTCGGCCTCGCCGCCGCGGGCCGGGGCAAACGCTGACGCGAGCGTCCGCACCCCCAGTCCCGTATCCCGCGAGCCGGCCGCGCCGCGGAACCACCCCGACCGCTTCTACGAGAGGAACCACCTCCATGTCCAAGAACGTACGCATCGCGATCGACGTGGGCGGAACCTTCACCGACGTCGTGAAGCTCGTGCCGAGCACGGGCGAGCTGCGCTTCGAGAAGGTGCCGACGACGCCGAGCGAACCGACATCGGGGGTGCTCGCGGCATTCGACAAGGCGGAGGCCGATCCCGCCGATGTCGAGATGTTCAACCACGGCAGCACGCTCGGTCTGAACTCGCTGCTCACTCGCACCGGCGCCAGAGTCGCGACCGTCGGCACGCGCGGCTTCCGCGACGTCTACCTGCTGGGCCGCACCGATCGCCGGGTCATGTACGACATCGGCTACCGCAAGCCCGAGCCGCTGCTCGAACGGTACGACACCTTCGAAGTGACGGAGCGCAGCATGTTCGACGGGGCGGTCGCCGTGCCGTTCGACGATGAAGATGCCCGCGCTGTGGCACGCGAGATCGCCGCACGCGGTTACGACGCCGTCGCCGTCGCGTTCCTGCACGCCTATGCGAACCCGGCGCACGAACTGCGGATGCGCGAGATCCTCGCCGAGGAGGCGCCCGAGGTCGAGGTGACGCTCTCGCACGAGCTGTCGCGGGAGTACCGGGAGTACGAGCGGACCAGCACCGCGGTGCTCGACGCCTACATCAAGCCGATCATGCGCAGCTACCTGAGAGCGCTCGAGCAGGAGCTGGAGCGTCGCGGCTTCGACGGCCGGTTCCTCATGTCCCGCTCCGGCGGCGGTGCGATGACCGCGACCGCGGCGCGGGAGCAACCGGTCAACCTGATCCTCTCGGGCCCGGCCGGCGGCGTCGTCGGTGCGGCGGCGTTCTCGAAGCTGATCGACCGCCCCAACCTGATCACGATCGACATGGGCGGCACCAGCCTCGACGCCTCCCTGGTGCAGAACGGCAGTCCGGTGCTCTACCACGGAGCCGAGTTCGAGGGCCTGCCCATCAACACGCCGTCGCTGTACATCCACACGATCGGCGCAGGCGGCGGATCCCTCGGATATCTCGACGGGGCCGGTGCGCTGCAGGTCGGACCGAAGAGCGCGGGCGCGGTTCCCGGGCCCGCGGCCTACGGGCGCGGCGGCACGCAACCGACCTTCACCGATGCCGCGCTGGCGATCGGCTACCTCGGCGTCGACACGCCGCTCGGCGGCGAACTGACGCTGAACCGCGAACTGTCGATCTCGGCGCTGGAGCCGATCGCGGAGCAGCTCGGGCTGAGCGTCACTCAGCTCGCCCGGGGCATGGTCCAGATCTCCAACACCAAGATCATGGGTGCCGTGCGCGCGATCACGGTCGAGCTGGGCCACGACCCGAAGGACTTCGCACTGCTCTCCTTCGGCGGCGGCGGCGGGCTCGTCGCAGTCGACGTCGCCCGCGAGCTCGGGATCCCCGAGGTGATCGTGCCGCCGGGCCAGGGCGCCTTCTCCGCGCTCGGCATGCTGATGGCCGATGTCCAGCACGACTACTCCCGCACCAGCATCCAGGCGCTCGATGAGCTGGACGCGGCCGCCGCGAACGAGCTCTACGCGGGGATGGAGGAGGAGGCCCGCGCGACGCTGAGCGCCGAAGGCTTCGACGCCGCCCGGATGGAGTTCCACCGCGTGGTCGCCGTCCGCTACTCGGGTCAGGAGCATTCCGTCACCGTCGTCTACCCCGACGGCGACGGCGACCCCCGCGAGGCGATCCGCGCAGAGTTCGACCGCCTGCATCTCAAACAGTACGGGCACACGATGGACGACCCGATCGAGACCACGACGCTGCGGCTCAACGCGGTCGGCGTCGTCGACAAGCCCGGTCTGCCCCGGGCCCCCAGGCGCTCGGCCGGCGAGGGCTTCGCCACCCGGACCCGCACGGTCACCCTCGAGGGGGACGTGACGGCCGAGTACGCGCTCGTCGCCCGCGAGTCGCTGATGGCGGGCGACACGCTCGAAGGCCCGGCGGTCGTCACCGAGCACACGGCCACGACCGTGCTGCACGCCGGCGACCGCCTCTCGGTCGGCGAGTACGGCGAGCTCATCATCTCCATCCAGTACGCACAGAAGGGGGACACCCGTGGCTGACGCGATCACCACCGAGATCATCCGGCACGGTCTGCTGGCTGCCGCCGAGGAGGTCGCGCGCAATCTCTGCCGCACCGCCTACAACACCGTCGTCTACGAGATCCACGACTACGGCATCGGAATCCACGACGCCAACGGCGACGTGGTCGCCGACGCGCCGGGCATCGCAGTGTTCACGCGCGGCAACGACGCGGGTATCAAGCACTCGATGGAGTTCCTCGGGGTCGATGCGATGGAACCGGGGGATGTCTTCATCATCAACTACCCCTACTGGTCGAGCGCTCACACGCTGGACCCGCTGGTGTTCGCCCCCATCCACGCGGAGGGCCTGCTGATCGGCTTCGCCTCCTGCCGCGTGCATGTGACGGACCTGAACCAGAAGGATCCCGGGTACGTCCTCGACTCGACCGACCAGTCGCAGGAGGGCCTGATGCTGCCGGCGTCGAAGCTCTACCGTCGCGGGGAGCGGAACGACGACGTCTTCAACATCCTCCGCTTCAACAGCCGGATGCCGAAGCACACGATCGGCGACATCCAGGCGCAGGTCTCGGCCTGCGTCACGGGCGTGCGGCGCACCCAGGAGCTCGCCGGCAAGTACGGCGTCGCGATGCTCACCGAGGCCATGCAGACGATCAACGAGCACGGAGAGCGGCTGGCCCGCCTCGCGCTGGCCGAGCTGCCGAAGGGCACCTGGACCGCGGTCGACTATGTCGACGACGACGGGATCAACAAGGACGCGCTGGTGAAGTTGCAGTGCACGGTCACCGTGAGCGACGAGGAGATGGTCGTCGATTGGACCGGCAGCGCCGAGAACGTCGAAGGCCCGATCAACCTGCCGCCCGGTCAGACGGAGGCCCTGTCGAGCCTGATCTTCAAGTCGCTGACGACTCCTGAATCTCCGGTCGTCGCGGGCAACTTCGCCCCGCTGAGGGTGGTGACGGTGCCGGGCTCCGTGATGCACGCAGTCCCTCCGATGCCGACCTTCACCCTGTGGACGGGCCTGCTGGCGGGCGAGGTGATCCTGAAGGCGCTCGCGCAGGGGATGCCCGAGCTCGTGCCCGCCTGCTCCGGCGGCGACGTGTGCTCGATGATGGGCCTCGGCGTGAACCCGCGCACCGGCGAGCGCTGGCAGGAGGCGACCAACGAGGCCGTGGGCTTCGGCGGTACCGCGCTCCACGACGGCGAGGACGGCATCATGCACCTCTCGGAGCCGGGGTGCCGAAACAATCCGGTGGAGGTTCTCGAGACCAAGTCGTCGATGATCATCGACCACTACGGGTACCGCCCCGACACGGGCGGCGCCGGCAGGCATCGCGGCGGCGTGGGGGTCAGCCGGGCCTACCG